>JBCDKE010000037.1:0-27774 GCA_038747015.1 Pseudomonadota bacterium | reverse complement strand
GGTCTCAGTTCGTTCGTTTCGCGGCCGGACGGTCTCATCTTAATTTCCTTTGTTCTCTTGCCGTCTAAAACCTGCGACCTTTCGAAAGGCAAGCGTGAAAGACGTCTCGGATTGACCCATATAGAACGCCAGAGCTAAATGAACCGTCACTAGAGCAACTTCCTAATGCCCGAACACAACACACTGTTCGAAGATATGAACGACCGCACGCGCGAGGTGTTTCGCCGCGTGGTCGAAGGCTATTTGGACTCCGGGGAACCGGTGGGGTCGCGCACTCTAACAAGATTTCTCAGTGAAAAAGTCAGCGCTGCAACGATCCGCAACGTCATGCAGGACCTAGAATTTATGGGTCTTCTGCACAGCCCTCATATTTCCGCGGGCCGCATTCCTACGGAATTGGGGCTACGGCTTTTCGTCGATGGGGTGCTAGAGGTCGATCAGCTCGGTAACGAAGATCGCGGTAAACTGGACGCAACGCTAGGTAGTAGCGCCGATGACGTACCGGCGATCCTGGATCGGATTGGTGGCGCGCTATCGGGTATGACCCAGGGCGCTAGCCTCGTGCTCGCTCCAAAACAAGAGGCCCCGATTAAGCACATCGAATTCGTGTCTCTTGCGCCAGACCGCGCGCTGGTGGTTCTGGTCTTTGCCGATGGCGAGGTTGAAAACCGCGTCTTCACCCCGCCGCCCGGTCAAACGCCATCCTCGATGCGCGAGGCCGCCAATTTCCTGAACGCCCTCGCGCAGGGACGAACCCTTGGTGAGCTTCAGGTCACCATGGGTGGCGAAATCGCCCAACGACGTCAGGAAATCGATTCGCTCGCGCAGGGTCTCATCGAAAAGGGCCTGGCCGTTTGGGAAAACGAAGGGTCGAACCACGAACGCCTCATCGTACGGGGCCGGTCGAATCTCGTCACGGGCGGCGATGAAACCGATCTCGCCCGCATGAAAACGCTCTTTGATGATCTCGAACGTAAGCGTGACATCGCCGAATTCCTGGATCTCACCGAAGAAGGTCAGGGCGTGCGCATTTTTATTGGCTCCGAGAACAAACTCTTTTCACTTTCGGGTTCATCTTTGGTGGTGTCTCCCTATATGAACGCGGATCGTAAGGTGATCGGTGCCGTTGGCGTCATCGGGCCGACCAGACTGAACTACGGGCGTATTGTGCCCATTGTGAATTACACGGCAGAGCTCGTAGGACGCGCGCTTGCCGACCGAGGATGAGAAAAAACATGGCCGAGAAAGACAGCCTCGACGAATTCTTGGATGACATCGAAGAAGCCGTCGCCGAAGAGCTTGAGGCGGAACTCGAAGAGATCAGTGACGAGGATCTCGAAGTAGATCAGTTGCGTGCCGAACGCGACGCGCTGCAGGACAAGTTCATGCGCGCCCTGGCCGATGCCGAAAACGCACGCAAACGATCGGATCGCGATCGCCGTGAAGCCGAAAACTACGGCGGATCGCGCCTCGCTCGCGATCTGCTACCGGTCTACGACAATATGAAGCGCGCTTTGGATTCCTCTGCTGAAGCTGAGGGCGATGCCAACGCTGCACTCCTCGAGGGTGTTCAGCTCACCATGCGTGAGCTTTTGAACGTGTTCAAAAAGCACGGGATCGAGCCGATTGCGCCGGAAGTCGGCGACAAATTCGACCCACAGCACCACGAAGCCATGTTCGAAGCACCGGTGCCGGGCACCAAAACGGGCGAGATTATTCAAGTCGCTGCCGAAGGCTTCATGCTCCACGATCGTCTCTTGCGTCCCGCGCAGGTTGGTGTGTCGTCCATGCCCGCCAGCTAATGGAACGTTGCTTCGTCCCTCGGGGCCGCATTCACTTCAGCAGCGACTTTAGCTCATAAATGAGATCGAGGGCCTGCCGCGCGGTGAGGTCATCGGGAAGCACGTCTCCGAGGCGTTCTTCCACGGCCGACGATTTGGTCGTGGGCGCCGATGCTGGCGTCGCGGCAAAGAGCGGCAGATCGTCGATCAACGCCGTCCGCGATCCGCCACCTTCTCGTTCGCCCTTTTCCAAGGCCTCCAAAACAACCCGCGCGCGCTCTATCACCACCGGGGGCAACCCAGCCAGTTTGGCCACCTGCACACCGTAGCTCCGATCCGCCGTTCCCTGACGGACTTCGTGCAGGAAAATGACCTCGCCATCATGCTCCTTCACGGCAACCGTCGCGTTGTCCACGTGATCGAGCTTTGCCGACAGCGCGGTCATCTCGTGATAATGCGTGGCGAATAGCGCGCGGCACTGATTTACATCGTGCAGATGCTCCAACGCCGCCCATGCAATCGACAGCCCGTCATAGGTCGACGTTCCGCGCCCGATTTCATCTAGGATCACCAGGGCTCGATCATCCGCCTGATTAAGGATTGCCGCGGTTTCCACCATCTCGACCATGAAGGTCGACCGCCCGCGCGCCAGGTCATCCGACGCGCCCACACGGCTGAAAAGCTGACTGACCAACCCGATCTTGGCCGCCCGTGCAGGCACGAATCCACCCATTTGCGCCAAAATAGCGATCAATGCGTTTTGTCTGAGAAAGGTCGACTTACCAGCCATGTTTGGGCCGGTAATCAACCACATCCGCGTATCATCCAGCTGGCAGTCATTGGCGACAAAGCTCTCGCCGCTTGATTGCAACGCCGCCTCAACCACGGGATGCCGACCCCCTTCGATCAGAAATTCACGACCCTCGGTCAGAGCTGGCCTGATCCAGCTAAACCGTGTCGCAAGATCGGCCTGACTCGCCGCCACGTCGAGCGCGGCCACCGCATCAGACAGAAGCCCCAGCGCCTCCGATTTCTCCAATATCGCATCACGAAGCTCCGCGAACACGGTCAACTCCATCGCCACCGCGTCCTGACCCGCCGCCAGAACCTTGCTTTCCAGCTCTGACAGCTCAACGGTCGTGAAACGCACCGCATTCGCTGTGGTTTGCCGATGAATGAAGGTTTCAGACAGCGGCGGGCTCAGCATTTTCTCCGCGTGGGTCGCGGTCGTTTCGATGAAATACCCAAAGACATTGTTGTGCTTGATCTTGAGCGACGGCACACCCGCCTTGGCCGCGTAATCCGCCTGCATCGTCGCGATCACGCTACGCCCGTCATCACGCAGTTTGCGCGCTTCATCGAGGTCCGGCCGATAGCCCTGCGCAACAAAACCACCGTCTCGCGCGAACAAAGGCGGCTCCGCCACCAGCGCATCATCCAGCAATTCGGCGAGCTCCGAAAGCGCGGTGAGTGGCGCAATATACGTCTCTAACGCACCGGAATTCAGCAATCTTGCGGCTTGTTCCCCGGCTCGCACAGCCAGCCCAATCGATGCCAAATCCCTCGGCCCGCCGCGTTCCAACGCCAATCGCGAAAGTGCGCGATCCAGATCGGGACAATCCCGCAGCGCGCCGCGCAAATCCTCTCGCAACATGGCCTGATCCACGAGCGCCTCGGTCTCGTCCTGACGACTCCGGATCACATCGAGCGATCGCGATGGGCTCGTCAGCCGCTGTTCCAACAGCCGCCCGCCGGGTGCCGTGATCGTATGATCGATCACAGCCAACAATGTCCCCGACTTTTCACCCGACATCGAGCGGGTCAGCTCCAGCGACCGCCGGGTGGCGGCGTCGATCTCCACAACTTGCTTGTTGTCCTCACGCACCGGCGTGCGCAGGATTGGGATTTTGCCCTTCTGGGTGATCTCCAGATAGTTCAGCAACGCCCCAATCGCTGATTTCTCCGCGCGGGTGAACGGCGCAAACACGTCGAGGCTCGCGACCCCAAAGATACGCTTGGCGGCGATATCCGCCTGATCGCTGTCGAACGTGCCACGGATGAGCTCCGTCGCGTGGGTACCGATTTCGGCTGTAACAGGCTCTAAATCAGCAAAACTCGCCTCGCTCAGCAAAACCTCAGCCGGAGCGAGCCGCGCTAGCTCAGGCCCCAGTTTCACACGGGGGCAGGGCGTCACTCGCATTTCGCCGGTAGACACATCCGCCCAGGCCAACGCGCCTTCATCGCGGACCAGCGCGTAGCACGCGAGGAAGTTGTTGCGCCGCGCCTCCAGCAGGCTGTCCTCAGTCAGCGTGCCCGGCGTCACCAGTCGAACCACGCCGCGTTTTACGACCGATTTCGACCCGCGCTTCTTTGCTTCCGATGGATCTTCCAGCTGCTCACCCACAGCCACGCGAAACCCTTTGCGGATCAGCGTGAGCAAATACCCTTCGGCTGCGTGCACGGGCACCCCGCACATGGGGATATCCTCGCCCAGATGCTTGCCCCGCTTTGTCAGCGCGATATCGAGCGCCGCAGACGCCGCCACCGCATCATCAAAGAACAGTTCGTAGAAATCGCCCATGCGATAAAACAGCAGGGCGTCGGGATACTCCGCCTTGATCTCTAGAAACTGCGCCATCATCGGCGTCATTGCGGCTTTGCTGCTCATGCCTGTCCCCCGGTGCCTGACAGTATCGTCGCTAACATCCGGGTAAAAGCCCGGCTTTTGTTGTCTGCCTCGAATTACACCGATATTCAGTCCCGACGAGAGGGAGAACATCATGGCCAAAACCAAGGTCACCGTCGAAGACGCGCTGGCATTTCACATGGAGCCCGCCCCGGGCAAATTCGAAATCCAGGCGACCGTGCCCATGGCCACCCAGCGCGACCTGTCGTTGGCCTACTCGCCCGGCGTGGCGCACCCGTGTCTGGCCATCGCTGAAAACCCGGAAACGGTCTATGACTACACCAACAAGGGCAACCTTGTGGCTGTGATCTCAAACGGTACAGCGGTTCTCGGATTGGGGAATTTGGGCGCGTTAGGCTCGAAACCGGTGATGGAGGGCAAATCTGTCCTCTTCAAACGTTTCGCTGATGTGAACTCTATCGATCTCGAACTTGATACCGAGGACGTGGACGCCTTCGTCAATGCAGTAAAGCTGATGGGACCGTCCTTTGGCGGCATCAATCTCGAGGATATCAAAGCGCCCGAGTGCTTTATCATTGAACAGACGCTCAAGGAGCAGATGGACATCCCGGTCTTTCACGATGACCAGCACGGCACCGCCGTGATCTGCGCGGCGGGCCTCATCAACGCGCTCTATCTCAGCGGGAAAAAGATCGAGGACGTCAAAATCGTCCTCAATGGCGCAGGCGCGGCAGGCATCGCCTGCATCGAATTGCTCAAAACTATGGGCGCAAAGCACGAACACTGTATCGTTTGCGATACCAAGGGCGTCATTTTTCAGGGCCGCACCGAAGGCATGAACCAGTGGAAGTCCGGCCACGCCGTGAAAACCGAGCTTCGCACCCTCGAAGAGGCTATGAAAGGAGCCGATGTGTTCCTCGGCGTGTCTGTCAAAGGCGCGGTGACGCCCGAAATGGTCGAAAGCATGGCGGCCGATCCGGTGATCTTCGCCATGGCGAACCCAGATCCTGAAATCACCCCAGAAGAGGCGCAGGCCGTCCGCGAGGATGCCATCGTTGCCACCGGCCGCAGCGACTATCCGAACCAGGTGAACAATGTATTGGGCTTCCCGTATCTTTTCCGCGGGGCGCTCGACATCCATGCGCGCGCCATCAACGACGAGATGAAGATCGCCTGTGCCCACGCATTGGCCCGTCTCGCCCGCGAAGACGTCCCTGACGAGGTCGGCATGGCCTACGGGCGCGAGCTGAGTTTTGGCCGCGACTACATCATCCCGACCCCCTTCGATCCGAGACTAATTCACCGGATTCCGCCTGCCGTGGCCAAGGCAGGGATGCAGACCGGTGTGGCGCGGCGGCCCATCGTGGACATGGAGTCTTATGAGCTGAAGCTGAAAAGCCGCATGGACCCAACCGCTTCGATTCTGTCTGGTATCAACGACCGAGCGCGAGCCGCTCAGGCCCGAATGATCTTTGCCGAGGGCGATGATCCCCGTGTTTTGCGCGCTGCAGTCGCCTATCAACGCCAGGGTTTGGGTCAGGCTGTGGTGATTGCGCGTGAGGCCGAAGTCAAAGCGGACTTGGACGCGCTGGGCCTCGGTGACGCGTATGACGAGATCGAAATCATGAACGCGGCAAAAACCGAGCATTTGGATACATACAAGGCGTTCCTTTACGAGCGGCTCCAGCGCAAGGGCTTTGACAGTCAGGATATTCACCGACTTGCGGCGCGGGATCGTCACGTTTTCGCGGCTCTTATGGCGGCCCATGGCCATGGCGACGGCGTCGTGACCGGCGCCACACGCAAGAGCGCGCATATCCTTGAACTCATCAACCACGTTTTTGACGCCCAACCCCATGATGGGGCGGTCGGCGTGACTGCGCTGATTAACCGTGGGCGGATCGTTCTGATTTCCGACACCCTGGTCAACGAATGGCCCGACGAAAACGATCTCGCCGACATCGCGGAACGCGGGGCAGGGGTTGCCTCGGCCTTGGGCCTCGAACCCCGTGTGGCATTTGTCAGTTTCTCGACCTTCGGTTATCCGGTCAGTGAGCGCGCGGAAAAAATGAACCGCGCGCCAATGGTTCTTGAAGAGCGGGGCGTGAGCTTTGAGTTTGAGGGCGAGATGGCCGTGGACGTCGCGCTCAATGAAAACTCGATGGCGCAGTACCCCTTCAGTCGCCTCAGTGGCCCGGCAAACGTGCTCGTTGTGCCTGCACGCCACTCCGCTTCGATCTCGGTCAAGCTCATGCAGGAAATGGCAGGGGCGACGGTGATTGGCCCGATCCTGACCGGTATCGATAAACCTGTGCAGCTCTGCTCGACGGTTTCGACAGCTAATGACATCCTGACCATGGCTGTCATCGCAGCCTGCAACATACGGTGAAAGAGTGACCATATTCTGCGTCGGATCTATCAACGCGGACCACTTCTACGACGTTCCGCATATACCCGCCCCGGGAGAAACTCTGGCGGGTGCGAACCTGCGCATCGGGCTCGGCGGAAAAGGTGCAAACCAGTCGGTAGCGGCGGCTATGGCAGGATCGCGCGTGGTCCATATCGGCGCGGTAGGAAAAGAGGGCGCCTGGGCCGTGGAACGCCTCGCCGACCGCGGGGTCGACACGCAACATATCGCAACAGTTGATCAGCCTACCGCCCACGCGATTATCAACGTCGCCGCAGACGGTGAAAATGCTATCGTAATCTATTCCGGCGCAAATCTCTGTCAGTCAGAGGCGGCGATCTCCGCTGCGCTCAAAGATGCGAAGGCAGGGGATATCCTGATCCTCCAGAATGAAACTTCGCATCAGGTTGAAGCGGCGCGTTTGGCAAAGAAATCGGGTCTGAAGGTAGTATACTCTGCTGCGCCTTTTGACGCGGACGCAGTACGCGCAATGCTGCCGCATGCTGACCTCCTTGTTCTGAACGAAATCGAGGCAGAACAACTTCAGGCCGCGCTGGGCGTGACGCTGGACGATCTGGATGTCGAAGGCGTCGTCATTACACTGGGATCCAAAGGCGCGAGGTTCGAAACGGGCGGCGAAGCCGTGGAAGTGCAAGCGCCTAAGGTCACGGCGGTAGACACAACCGGTGCTGGCGACACGTTTCTAGGCTACTTCGTATCTGGGCTCGATCACGGCATTGAAGCTACCGCCGCACTGCAGTTTGCCTGCGATGCCGCGGCCCTGAAAGTGACGCGGCCCGGAACAGCAGATGCCATTCCGAGCCGCAAAGAGGTAGAGGCCTTCAGGTCGTCTTAGGAGCCGGCGGCGAATGCTGCGGCAGAACCCCAGAGCTCTTTGACCCGCGCGTCACGCCCGCAGGCGTTGCGGTAGCGCTTGTAAGCTTCGGCTTTGGAACGCGGTCCAAAGCGGGTCAGGATGATGTCCTGACCTTTGTAGTAATCCTGATGGTAATCGCTCGCGTCGTAGAACGCGGACCCCCGCAGGATCGGGGTCACGATCTTGCGTCCTAGCGCTGCTTCGGCCTCTGCCTTGGCGCGTTCGGCGGCGGCTTTCTCGCGGCTGTTGCCGTAGAAGATCGCCGTGCGATAGCTTTCGCCGCGGTCACAGAACTGACCGCCAGCATCCGTAGGATCGACCGAACGGAAGAACGCGTTGAGCAGGGAATCGAGCGACACGACATCCGCGTCGTAGCGGATTTCCACGGCTTCGTAGTGGCCGGTGCCGCCCGAAGTGACCTGCTTGTATGTAGGGTTCTTGACGGTGCCGCCGGTGAAACCGCTCTTGGCGCTCAACACGCCGCGCACGCTTTCGAAATCGCTTTCGACGCACCAGAAACATCCGCCCGCCACGGTGAGCGTCTGGATGTCCCGCGCGTGGGCTTTGCCGGCGCACTGGATCACGATGGCCAGCGCGATGAACACGGCGGTGAGAAAGGGTCGGGGCTGATGAATCGGGTTCAGCATCGGTATGTCTCCTGTCGATGGCCCTTGTTTGCCGGGCCACGAGATCAAAGCCAATTCACGGGCGCGGGAGGTCACGGCCTAGTTACTACTTGAAAAGTTTGATCCATCCGATGAAGGCTCGCGCCATGAACCAATCTCGTCTTGTCAGAACACATGATTTTGTCGGTTTGGATCGCGCGATCCGGCCGCAAAACAGACGCTTTTGGCTAGGAAAAGCAGGCGTGAGCGGATTGCCATCGCTGTACGATTTGCTGGCGTTCAGAGGTTTTGTATCCGCGAGGGGATCAACGTTATCGGCCCCCTGGCAAACGGCGGAATGTTTCAAGGCCTTGAAATCGGCAACGGGTCAAAACGTGCGTCATCCCCAAAATCTTTCAAAGGATCACCCATGAGAATTGCAGTCTGGTCCGGCCCCCGGAACCTGTCCACGGCGCTGATGTACAGCTTTGGCAATCGCGCGGACATGACGGCCGTGGACGAACCTTTCTACGGCGCGTTCCTGAGAACCTCCGGCATTGACCATCCCATGGCGGTGCAGGTCATGGCGGAAATGGCCTGTGATCCGGCGGCCGTCTCTGCGGGTCTGCAAAGCCATGACACGCCCCATCAGTATGAAAAACACATGGTCCACCACATGCTGCCCGGCTTCCCGCTGGACTGGATGGATGACGTTGTGAACGTCTTTCTCATCCGTCATCCGGCGCGGGTTCTGGCAAGCTATCTCCAGAAGAGAGAGGAGCCTACTGCCGACGATCTGGGCTTTACCCAGATGGACAATCTGATGGCGCGGGTGAGCGATCCGATTGTTGTCGACAGCGCCGATGTCAGGGCGGATCCTGCGGGGATTCTGGAGGCACTTTGCGGTGCCATCGGGATCGATTTTGATCCCGCGATGCTGGCATGGCCGGCGGGGGAGAAACCGTTCGATGGGCCCTGGGCGTCGCACTGGTATGACGCCGTGCACCGGTCTAGCGGCTTTGCCGGAGAGGAGGGGCCGCTTCCGAAAGTGCCGTCGAAATACGCCGATATTCTCGGCGAAGCAGAGGCCGTCCACCGACGGTTTGCTGTGCGGAAGTTGACGAAACCTTAACGCCCGATGGAGGACCGTACGGTCGCAACGTGGCCGAAAGGTCACTGCCAGAAGCTGTACAGAACCTGTACAGAAACCGTATGGCTCTGACTCCAAAATTTCGCAGACGCGGAAAAGTTGAGAGACCTTAAACGCGGTTGGTTAGACCGCTTTCGCCATCTCGCGCTCGCCCTCGACGACGCGGCCGGTGAGCACGTATCCGCAACCTTCATAGAACCCTAAGGCCGCGTTGGGTTTGTCGACCACCGTGAGGGTGAGTTTGGATACAGCCCAGTCCCGTGCGATACCCTCGGCGAGAGCCATGGCCGCGCGTCCGTAACCTTGGCCCTGATGATCGGCCCCGATCATGAGCCGCCAGAGATAGGCGCTGTTCGGGTCGTCGCCATCTTCGAGATCAGCGTAGTTCCGGCAGTCAATCATCGCCATCAGGCCCACGGCGGTGTCGCCGTCCCACAGGCCCCAGACATGGGCCCCGTCGGGTTCATAGGCCTGTTGCGCCAGCGTGATTGCATTGGGCGCGACGAGGCCGTCCTGATCGTCGCGGACTTTGAGTTTGAAAAGCGCGCTCAGGTGGTCCCTGTGAATGTCGCGCGCTTCCAAGGTCATTTCTCTAGACGGCGATCCCGCGCGGCCAGAAGCTTCAGCCGCAGCGCGTTTAGCTGGATGAAGCCTTTGGCGTCTTCCTGATTGTAGGCGCCGGCGTCGTCTTCGAAGGTCACATGGGCTTCGGAATAGAGCGAATGGTCGGACCAGCGGGCCACGGTGTTCACGGAACCCTTGTAGAGCTTGACGCGCACCGTGCCGGAGACGTGTTCCTGGCTCTTGTCGATGAGCGCTTGAAGCATCTCGCGTTCGGGGGAGAACCAGAAGCCGTTGTAGATCAGTTCCGCATAGCGCGGCATGATCGAGTCCTTGAGGTGGCCCGCGCCGCTGTCGAGGGTGATTTGTTCGATGCCGCGGTGGGCTTCGAGCAGGACCGTGCCGCCGGGCGTCTCGTAGATGCCGCGGGATTTCATGCCGACAAAGCGGTTTTCGACGAGGTCGAGGCGACCGACGCCGTGTTTGCCGCCCAGCTCGTTGAGCTTGGTCAGGATCTGCGCGGGCGTCATGGTCTCGCCATTGATCGCGACGGCATCACCCTTTTCAAAGGTGATTTCCACCATCTCGGGCGTCTCGGGCGCTGCCTCTGGATCGACGGTGCGCTGGTAGACATAACCCGGTGCTTCCTCGCCGGGATCCTCCAGCACTTTGCCCTCGGACGAGGTGTGCAGCAGGTTCGCGTCGACAGAGAACGGTGCCTCGCCGCGTTTATCCTTGGCGATGGGGATCTGGTTCTGCTCGGCGAATTCGAGAAGTTTCGTCCGCGAGCTGAGATCCCATTCGCGCCAGGGTGCGATGACCTTGATGTCGGGGTTCAGAGCGTAGGCCGCGAGTTCGAAGCGCACCTGATCGTTGCCCTTGCCCGTCGCGCCGTGGCTGACGGCGTCGGCACCTTCGGCGGCGGCGATTTCAACGAGACGTTTGGAGATCAGCGGCCGCGCGATGGAGGTGCCCAGCAGGTAGAGGCCTTCGTAGAGCGCGTTGGCACGGAACATCGGGAAGACGAAATCGCGCACGAATTCCTCGCGCAGGTCTTCGATGTAGATGGACGTTGCGCCCATCATCTCGGCCTTTTTCCGCGCTGGTTCGAGCTCTTCACCCTGACCCAGATCAGCGGTGAAGGTCACGACCTCGCATCGGTATTCGGTCTGCAACCATTTGAGGATGATCGACGTATCCAGGCCACCGGAGTAGGCTAGAACGACTTTCTTTGGTGCAGACATGGAACACTCCATAGATTTTCAGACGCCGCTGCCGTTAGCGGGTTTTGGAAATCGCCACAAGCCGCGCTAGAGGGTGAACAGGGTCCGCACCCTGATTTTGTCGGTCGAATTTGGAGGATGAGATGGCTTTTTCCATGATGTCTCACGCGTTGCGCATGCTTTGGGCAAATCTCGGTAATGCCGCGCGGGTGAGCGTGGTGCCGATTATTTTGATGTATGTCGTGTTGGGCGTTGTCGGCGGCGGGGCGTTCATGCTGGCCGGTGGGCCGGAAGCGTTCGACTCGTTCGACCAAACCGGTCAGCTGTCCGGGGGCGGTGGTGCGCTGTTATTCTTTGCGATCTTTGGGCTCTTTTTCATCGCCATGGCATTCTTTGCCTGGGTCGCAATTTCCTGGCACCGGTTTATCCTGCTGGAGGAGTATCCGCAGGGTTGGCTGCCACCGTTCCGCTGGACCGAGATCAAGGGCTATGTCTGGAAGCTGATCCTGCTGTCGCTGGTTTTCATGGTGATTGCGTTCATTCCGATGTTTGTCATCGGCATCATGGCCGGCGTCGCTGGAGAGGGCGGGAGCGCACTGGCGGGCGTGCTTTTGGTGGCTGTTGTCGTCGTTCTGATACCTGCCTTTCTGTGGATTTCGTTCCGCCTGTCTTCGGTGCTTCCTGCGACCGCGATTGAAAAGCCCATGGGGTTGGGCGAGGCCTGGCGGGCGACGCAATCCCATTCGGGGACCATCTTTTGGTTCGGGCTGGTCTATGTAGGCGTGTCACTGGTGATCCAGCTGGCGCTTGGACTGCTCGGGCTGATCCCGGTGCTGGGCATCGTTGCCACTATCTTTGGCAGCTGGTTCACCACGATCCTCGGATTCAGCGCGCTGACGACCGTTTACGGCGTCGCCGTCGAAGGCCGCGAGCTGACCTGAGGGTTGCACATGAAGGATCACTCGGGCAGGGAGCCTGCCATGACTGATTTCACCGATAATGTCCGCCACGCTGCGGAAGCGATGCGCGCGCTTTTCGAGCCGACGCCGCTTCAGCGCAATGATCACCTGAGCGCGAAGTTCGGGGCGGATATTTGGCTGAAACGCGAAGACCTGTCGCCGGTGCGGTCCTACAAGTTGCGCGGGGCGTTCAACGCGATGTCCAAGGTTTTGGCCGAGGATCCGAGCCAGGAGCTGTTCGTCTGCGCGAGTGCCGGCAACCATGCGCAGGGCGTGGCCTTTGTCTGCAATCACCTGCAGAAGCGCGGGGTGATTTTCATGCCCGTGACGACGCCGCAGCAGAAGATCGACAAGACCCGGATGTTCGGCAAGGAATGGGTCGAAGTACGCCTGGTGGGTGACTATTTCGACGACCGTCTGCGCGCGGCTCAGGCGTTTTGTGCCGAGCAGGGCGCGCATTTCCTGTCGCCTTTTGACGACGCGGACGTGATCGAGGGTCAGGCGACGGTGACCCATGAAATCCTCGAACAGCTGGGCCGTGCGCCGGACATGATGGTGCTGCCCGTGGGCGGTGGCGGCCTGTCGTCGGGGGCGCGCAAGCTGACGCGCGCCATGGGGGCGGAGACCGAGCTGCGGTTTGTCGAGCCAGCCGGCGGCATGAGCCTGGCGGCGGCGATCAAGGCCGGGCATCCGGTGGATCTGAATTCGGTTGATACTTTCGTTGACGGGGCCGCGGTGGCGCGGATCGGGGAGAAGACCTTTGAGGTTCTCAAGGACACGCCGGTCGAGCACGTTCTGGCCGCGCCGGAGGACCGCATCTGCACGACGATCCTCGAGATGCTGAACATCGAAGGCGTCGTGCTGGAGCCCGCGGGGGCGCTGGCCATCGACGTGCTCGACGAGCTGGGTGACCAGATCAAAGGCAAGACCGTGGTTTGCGTGTCTTCGGGCGGTAATTTCGACTTCGAGCGCCTGCCAGAAGTTAAGGAGCGGGCGCAGAGGTTCGCGGGGCTAAAGAAATACTTCATCTTACGGCTGCCGCAGCGCCCCGGAGCGCTGAAGGATTTCCTTGGAATGCTGGGGCCGGACGACGACGTTGCGCGATTTGAGTACCTCAAGAAGTCGGCGCGGAATTTTGGGTCGATCCTCATAGGGATTGAAACCAAGGATCCGGCTAATTTCGACCGCCTCTTTGCTTTGATGCAGGAGGAAGGCTTCGTGTTTGACGACATCACCAATAACGAAACCGTGGCCAGTTTCGTCATCTAGCTTCACGCGACCTTAAGCATTTGCGCCCAAAACTCCCGTTAGTTGAGCGGTAGGTGTTTAGGGTGACCCAGGACAGGTTGAGCAAAGTCGCGCCCGTGTCGGGCGTGGTGGAGCGCGCGCTATTAGCGGGACAAGGTGGCGATGACGCAGGTCGTCTGGAGGCCGCGTTACGGGCGCGGGGCATTGACGTACGGCGCACGCGGACGGCCACGGACAGCATTGCGGCGATGCCGGGCTATGAACCAGATATCGTAATTGTCCATTGGCAAAGACTGGACGTGTTAGGGTCGAAATTCCTGAGGATGTTGCGTGACGCACGGCTTGCGACCAAGCCGTTTATCGTCGCCAACGGCGCGCCAATGGACCTCACGTATTCCGAGAGGATGGAAGCGCTGCATGACGGGGCCGATGCAGTGCTTTCTGGTCAGCCAAAGTCGCAAGAGATCCACGCCTATGTCGCTATGGCGGCACGTCAAAAAGAGCGCGCCGAAGCAAGTCAGGAAAAGATGCGGCGCGTGATGACGAAGCTCGCAGAGGTGCAGTCGCGTTTTGATTCCATCGACAGCGATCTGATGGAGGCGCGCAAGCTGCAGCAAAGCTTGATGCGGGATCGCAATGTGGAATCCGGGTTCGCGCAAATTTCGCTGGTGCTGCGGTCCTGCGGTCATGTGGGCGGTGATCTGGTCGGCCATTTCCCGATCAATGAACATCTGAAAGGGTTCTTTGCGCTCGATGTATCCGGCCACGGGGTATCATCGGCGCTGATGACTGCGCGACTGGCTGGGTATCTTTCAGCATCTCATCTGCGCCAGAACATTGCAGTTCAGGGATCAAAAGATGGCTGGCTGCCTAGATCCCCCGCTGCGGCGGTTACCGACCTCAATCAGTTGGTGATGGAGGATCTGGAGACCGATCACTACTTCACCATCCTTCTGGGCCATGTCGACACAAAAACCGGTTGCGTCACGTTTTGCCAGGCGGGTCATCCGCACCCCGTTCACGCTAGCGCGGCAGGGCGGATAGAGTTCATCGGGGCCGGTGGATTGCCCGTTGGTTTGATCCCGGGGGCGGATTACGAAGATACGCAAATTGCGATGGGGGCGGGTGACCGGCTCTATCTTTTGTCTGATGGGTTCACAGAAGCGGAGCTGCCCAATGGGGAGCTTGTTGGAGATCAGGGTCTAATCAGGCTGCTCAATGCGTCGAAGGGCCTGGCAGCGCCTGCCGTTTTGGAGGCGCTCATTTGGGATTTGAACAAGACCATCGGCGAGGCTGAGTTTCAGGACGACCTGAGCGGCGTCCTGATCGAGTTTTCCGGCAGCCCGAAAGTCTGACGCACGAAGTGGCGGTCACCACTGACGGCGATGACGCGGGCGGCGGTGTCAGCGGGCATCCAGACAGCTGTATGGGCGGCCTCCCTCGGCGGGCCGAGACGGCGGGCGGGCTGGGCGAGGTAAATCGTGCAGAGCTTCTCCGCCCAGAGATCGTATTCCGGCATGTAGTTGAACCGCCGAAACGCGCCGAGCCGGCGGGGCCGCGTGATCGTATAGCCGGTTTCTTCGAGGACTTCGCGGTGCAGGGCCTGCACCGGGTGCTCGCCGGGATCGACGCCGCCGCCGGGTAGCTGAAACTCGGGTCGGGGCTCCATCTGGTGGGTGACCAGCATGTCGCCGCCGCGCACGAGGATCGCATAGGCGCCGGGGCGCAGGCGATACTTGCGCTCAGGTTCTGGCGGGTTTCCAAATCTGCGCATGGCTCGATCTCTTGGCAGTTCGCTTGTCGTCCCTATATGGGCGCGGTATGCCAATTCCAACGCCCAAGCGGGCCGCGGACCTAATTCAGGGGCAATCCCATGACACTCAGTTCCAAAATCGCGTGGGACGATACCGTCCTGCCGTTCCAACTTGATCGCTCTGACATCCGCGGCCGCGTGGTGCGGTTGGATGGTGTGCTGGACCAGGTTCTGGCCCAGCATGACTATCCGCCGGTTATCGAGGCGCTGGTGGCTGAGATGGCTTTGCTGACCGCGTTGATCGGCCAGACTGTCAAATTGCGCTGGAAATTGTCCCTGCAAATCCGTGGGGACGGGCCGGCGCGGTTGATCGCGACCGATTACTACGCGCCGGAGAAAGAGGGCGAACCGGGCCGGGTTAGAGCCTATGCGAGCTATGATGCGGAGCGTCTGGATCACTCGGCGGACCCGTTCACGCAGATCGGCAAGGGCTATTTCGCGATCCTGATCGATCAGGGCAGCGATATGACGCCATATCAGGGGATCACGCCCATCGCGGGCGGGTCGCTGAGTGCCTGTGCGCAGACCTATTTCGCGCAGTCCGAGCAGCTGCCGACGCGGTTTGCGCTGGCCTATGGCCGTTCGAGCGAGCCGGGCGTCGCAGAAAGCTGGCGTGCGGGTGGCGTGATGCTGCAGCACATGCCCAAGGCCTCGCCCTTCGTGGCGAGCGAGGGCGGATCGGGCGAATCCGGGTTGCTGGAGGCCGGTGACATTGTCGACGGCGACGAAGGCGAGAACTGGACGCGGGCGAATGTGCTGCTCGACACCGTTGAGGAGCTGGAGCTGGTGGGACCGTCGGTGCATCCGACTGATCTGCTGACCCGGCTGTTCCACGAGGAAGACCCGCGCGTTTACGATGCGCAGCCGGTGGAGTTTGGCTGTACCTGTTCGGAAGATCGCGTGCGCCAGAGCCTGTCGATCTATTCGGCCAAGGACATCGCGCATATGACGCTCGACAACGGCACGGTCACCGCGGATTGCCAATTCTGCGGAGCGCATTACAGCTTTGACCCCAAGACTTTGGGGTTTGAGGCTGAGAAGAGCGTTGACTGATATCACCATCGACGACGTGCGGCGCGCGCTGGAACAGCCCGCGCCGCCGTCATCCGACTTTGATCTGAACCCGGATGTAACGCTGCCCGAGGGCCGCAAGCTGCGCGACGCGGCGGTGCTGATGCTGTTGAAGGACGGTGCGCGCGGGCCGGAGGTCGTTCTGACCAAACGGTCGGCGCAGCTGAAGCATCACCCTGGTCAGATCGCCTTTCCCGGCGGCAAGAAGGAGGCGGAGGATGCCTCTCTCTGGGATTGCGCCGTGCGCGAGGCGATGGAGGAAATTGGTGCGAATCCGGCTGGAATAGAGCCTATCGGTACGCTTCCTACACATGAGACGGTGACGAGTTTCCTCGTCTCGCCGCAGGTGGGATTGCTGGCAAAGCCTCAGGAATTCCATGCCTCTGACGGCGAGGTGGCAGAGGTCTTTACCGTGCCGCTGGCCCACGTGATGGACCCGGCGAATTTCCTCGTTGAAGGGCGCTTTTGGCAGGGGGCGGTCCGGTACTACTACACGGTTCCCTGGGGGCCCTATTACATCTGGGGGGCCACCGCGCGGATGCTGCGCGGGCTGGCCGAGAGGGTGCAGGGGTGACGCGGGTCACGGATCCCTGGCTGACCTCTAGTGCTGCGCAGGCGGTTTGCGCCTTGCTGACCGATGCCGGGCATCAGGCGTGGTTCGTGGGCGGATGCGTGCGGAACGCGTTGCTGGGTGAGCCGTTGAGCGATCTGGATATCTCGACCGACGCGCGGCCCGAGCGGGTCATGGCGCTGGCCGAGGCAGCGGGCGTGAAGGCGGTGCCCACGGGTATCGACCACGGCACGGTGACCTTGGTCGTCGAGGACACGGCGTTCGAGGTGACGACTTTCCGCCGCGACGTGGAAACGGATGGGCGCCGGGCGGTGGTGGCCTTTGCCGACACGCTGGAAGAGGACGCCCAGCGCCGGGATTTCACGATGAACGCGCTCTATGCCGATGCGTCGGGCGTGGTGACGGACCCGGTGGGCGGGATCGCGGACCTTGAGGCGCGGCATTTCCGGTTCATCGGTTCGGCGGAGGAACGCATCAAGGAAGACTACCTGCGGATCCTCCGGTTCTTTCGGTTTTTCGCCTGGTACGGCGTGGATCTGGACGCCGAAGGGCTGGCGGCCTGCGCGGCCCATGCCGACGGCATCGCGGGCCTGTCGGCGGAGCGGGTGACGGCGGAGCTGATCAAGCTTTTGTCCGCGCCAGACCCCCTGCGCGGGGTGGCGGCGATGGAGCAGTCTGGCGTTTTGGCGCAAGCCCTGCCCGGGGCCTCGGCCAAGCTGTTAGGACCCTATCTGCACCTCGATCCGGTGTCAGAAATCGAGCCTGTTTCACGGCTTTCTGCGATTTCTGGCGATATTTCCACGTTGCGGTTGAGCAAGGCGCAAGGCAGGGCATACGAGACCTATCGTGAGGCGATGGAGAGTGTGGAGAGCGCCGGTGCGCTGGGCTACCACTACGGCGAAGCGGTGGCGCTGAGGGCGCTGGCGTTGCGGGCGGCGGCGTTGGAGCAGCCGTTGTCGGGGGCGGATATTGCCGCGGCACGGGTCGGTGCCACAGCCGAGTTTCCGGTCAAGGCGAAGGACCTGCCCGAGCACCTCGAGGGGCCGGCGATCGGTGCGGCGCTCAAGCAGCTGGAGGCCACGTGGATTGCGCAGGGTTTCGCGCCTGATCGGGACACGCTACTGGCCAGCCTATGATCGCACCGCTCTATGTCTTTGTCTTTGCGGGCCTGTTTTCGCCGGGGCCGAATGTCATCCTGTTGACGGCGTCGGGCGCGCGGTTCGGGTTTCGCCCTACCCTGCCCCATGTTCTGGGCGTGGCCATCGGCGTGGGGATCACGGCGGGGCTGACCGGGTTTGGGATCGGCGCGCTGCTGACGGCGATGCCGGCGCTGCAACTGGTGCTGCAGATAATTGCCTGCGGCTGGATCCTCTACATGGCGTGGAAGCTCTGGACCGCGCAGTCGGCGGGTGCACAGCAAAAGGATGACGGACGAGATCGGCCATTCACCTTCGTCGAAGCGGTGCTGTTTCAGTGGGTGAACCCGAAAATCTGGGCCATCGCCGTGGCGGCGACGAGCTATACCGAGGGCGCTGGGCCGGTGGAATCCGCGTGGCTCCTGGCCACTGCGTTTTCGGGGATCAATCTGGGGGTTTGCCTGTTCTGGAGCTTTGCCGGGTCGCTCTTGACCTACATCCTGACGTCGCCCGTGGCGTTCCGCGTTTTCATGCGGGGGATGGCGCTCCTCCTAGGATTTTCAGCGCTGCTGGTTTTCCTCTGACGCCGGGTCACCTATGTTAGCGGTCTACCCCACGAGGCCGTTTTGTTTCGTTTCTTCGAAAACCTGATTGATCCCTACGCGGATTACGAGCGGGAGGATGCCCCGCCGACGCGGCTTTGGCCGTTCGTGTGGAGCTATTTGCGCGGTTTTCGCAGGATTTTTGCCTATTCGGTCCTGCTGTCCATTGCGGTGGCGGCGATCGAGCTGTGGCTGATCTATTACATGGGCCGGATCATTGATGATCTGGTGAGCACCGGGACCGAGAGCTTTTGGAGCGTTCACGGGCTGGAACTGGCGCTGGTGACGGCGTTTATCCTGTTGGTGCGCCCGGTGATTCAGACGCTCGATGTGCTGTTTTTGAACAACGCGGTGATGCCCAATGTGGGCACGATTTTCCGCTGGCGGTCGCACCGGCACGTGCTGAGGCAGTCGGTGGGCTGGTTCGAAAATGACTTCGCGGGGCGGATCGCCAACCGGATCATGCAGACGCCCCCCGCCGTGGGCGAGGCGACATTCCAGGTGCTGGACGCGATCACCTATTCGCTGGCCTATTTCGTCGGCGCGCTGATCCTGATGTCGACGACCGATCTGCGGCTGATCATTCCGCTGGTGCTGTGGTTGGTTCTCTATGGTTGGCTGGTGAAATGGACGGTGTCGCGGATCGGGCCGGCGGCAAAGGCCGCGTCGGATGCGCGGAGCATGATCACCGGTCGGGTCGTGGACAGCTATACCAACATCCATTCGGTCAAGATGTTCGCCCATCATGAGCGCGAAGAGGAGTTCGCCAAGGAAGCCATCGAGAAGGCGCGCCAGACATTCCAGGTGGAGATGCGGATTTACACCGCCATGGACGGGATGCTGACCTTTTTGAACGGCCTGCTGGTGGTGTCCGTCGTGGGCTGGGGATTGGCCTTGTGGTCCAACGGTGCGGCAACGGTGGGCGTCGTGGCGGCTGCTGCGACGCTTTCGCTGAGGCTCAATGCCATGACGGGGTGGATCATGTGGGCGCTGACCTCGTTTTTCCAGAATGTCGGGGTCATTCAGGAGGGCATGGAGACCATCGCCCAGCCGATCACGTTGCTCGATGATCCGGATGCCAGGGATCTGGAGGTCCCTGCCGGCCGGGTCGAAATCGACGGGCTGACGCATCACTACGGGCGCGACAAAGGGGGGCTCGACGATGTGAGCCTGACCATTGAGCCCGGTCAAAAGATCGGTCTGGTGGGGCGCTCGGGCGCCGGGAAATCGACCCTAGTTAAGCTGCTTTTGCGGTTTTACGACGTTGAGGGCGGTTCGATCCGCATTGACGGGCAGGACATTTCCCGCGTGACGCAGAACAGCCTTCGCAGTGCCATTGGCATGGTCCAGCAGGACACGGCGCTGCTGCACCGGTCGGTGCGGGACAATATCCTCTACGGCAACCCTGCTGCGAGCGAGGCGGAGATGCTGCTGGCTGCGGATCAGGCGGCGGCGAGCGAATTCATCCCCGATCTCGAGGATATGGATGGCCGTCAGGGATACGAGGCCCAGGTGGGCGAACGCGGTGTGAAGCTGTCGGGTGGTCAGCGTCAGCGGATTGCGCTGGCCCGGGTGATTTTGAAGAACGCGCCGATCCTGCTCTTGGATGAGGCGACCTCGGCCCTCGATAGCGAGGTCGAGGCGGCTATTCAGGATACGCTGGCGGGGATGATGGACGGCAAGACGGTGATCGCGATTGCGCACCGGTTGTCGACGATTGCGCAGATGGACCGGATCATCGTCATGGATGAAGGCCGGATCGTCGAGGATGGTTCCCATGCCGAGCTTTTGAAGCGCGGCGGGCTATATGCGAGCTTCTGGGCGCGGCAGTCCGGAGGGTTTATCCTGACGGAAGAAGACGAAGAGGTAGCGGCCGAGTGAGAGTGATCGCAGAAAGATGGGCCGAGAAGCTGGCCAACGCGATGGAGCCCTTTGCCCCGGCAGACGGTGCGCCGCCCCAGACATTGATCGCGTTTCTGCAGTGGTCACTAAAGGGGGCGTGGCCTCTGTTCTGGCTGGCGTTCATTGTTTCCTCATTGGCGGGCGTAACCGAGGTTGTGACGGCGATTATTCTGGGTGCGGTTGTGGATTCTGCCACAGGCGATCCGGCGACGTGGTTTGATCGCAATACGCTGTTGCTTGTGGGGTTCCTCGCGTTCTTTCTGGTGCTGCGGCCTATCGCTTTTGGGGCGTCCTCGGCGCTTAATACCATTATGATCCAGCCTAACGTGAACACGTTGGTGCAGTCACGGCTGCACCGCTGGGTTCTAGGGCATTCCACGCAGTTCTTTGACGACGATTTTGCAGGTCGCATTGCGCAAAAGCAGATGCAGACCGGGCGGGCAGTGACGGATGTGTTGGTCGAGACGATCAGCGTCGTGGCATTTGCGGTGGCGTCTGTTATCGGCTCTATTGCATTGCTGTTTGCCATAAACTGGGTGGTGGCTGTCATCCTGATTGCATGGTTTGCGGGCTATCTGTTCTTGATCCGTTGGTTCATGCCGATGATCCGAGTGCGCGCGAAGGATCGCGCGGCAAAGCGGGCGAATGTGTCGGGGCAGCTCGTCGACACCGTGGGCAATATCAAGACGGTCAAACTCTTTGCCAATTCGCAGCATGAGGATGCGGCGGCGTTGGGTGCTCTCGACGGCTATCGCAAGGCGGCTATCGAATTTGGCAAGATCAGCGCGCTTTTCCGTTTGGGTCTGATGACGGTGGCCGGGGTTTTGCCGGTGTTCCTCATTGGCGCGACGATGCTGCTCTGGCAGAGCGGTCAGGCGACGACGGGCGATATTGCCGCGTCAGGCGTGATTTCGATCCGCATCGCACAGATGACCGGCTGGGTCAGTTTCGCCCTGATGGCTCTGTATGCCAATATCGGTGAGATCGAGGACGGGATTAAGACCCTTACGCCGCCCCATACTGTAACCGACGCGCCCGAATCGAGAGAGTTCCAGTCGCGCGAGGGAGAGATCGTCTTTGATCATGTTGAGTTCAGTTATGGCGGTGGACCCGGCGGAGTTCATGACCTGAGCCTAACAGTGAAGCCCGGAGAGAAACTGGGCGTCGTTGGCGCGTCGGGCGCGGGGAAATCGACGCTCGTTTCGCTGTTGCTTAGGCTCTATGACGCCGAAAAAGGCACTGTTTTCGTGGATGGACAGAATGTTAGCGATGTGCAGCAGGAGAGCCTGCGACGCGACATTGCCATGGTCACGCAGGACACCGCGATGTTCAATCGTTCGGCCCGTGAGAACATCCTCTATGGGCGGCCCGATGCCAGCGAGGAAGAGATGATTTCCGCCTCGGAGCGGGCCAGTGCCCATGAGTTTATCCTTGGGCTTCGCGACGGGAGCGATAGGGAGGGCTATGACGCGCATCTGGGCGAGCGGGGCGTCAAGCTGTCGGGCGGCCAGCGCCAGCGTATTGCGCTGGCTCGTGCGATCCTGAAGGACGCGCCGATCCTCGTTCTCGACGAGGCGACATCGGCGCTGGACAGCGAGGTCGAGGCGGAGATTCAGGATGCCTTAACCAATGTGATGGAGGGTAAAACCGTGCTCGCCATCGCGCACCGTCTGTCGACATTGGCCAATATGGACCGGATCATCGTTATGGATGAAGGACGGATCGTCGAGGAAGGCAAACATAGTGAGCTTTTGGCGTTAAACGGCCTCTATGCACGCTATTGGAACAGGCAATCCGGCGGTTTCCTGGGGTATAACGAGGCGGCGGAATAGCCTGACTGTTGACGCCGAGAGCCGTCCACCGCATGTGATCGGCAAAGAGGTGGACAGATGCAGCAAACGCTTAAGAACTGGTTGGATAGCCCACTGGTCGTGAACACGATCATGGGGATCATCATTTTTAACGCGATCTTGCTGGGGCTGGAGACGTCGGACGCGGTGATGTCGCGTTTCGGTCCGTTGATCATCTGGCTCGACGGGATCTGTCTGACGATCTTTGTGATCGAGATTTTCCTGAAGCTCGTCGCGCATCGGCTGGCGTTCTTCAAAAACGGGTGGAACCTGTTCGATTTCCTCGTTGTGGGCATCGCCTTGATGCCAAGCACCGGGGGGCTTTCGGTCCTGCGGGCGCTGCGGATCTTGCGGGTGCTGCGTCTGATATCGGTGGCCCCAGCCCTACGCCGGGTGGTCGAGGGGTTTATCACCGCCCTGCCCGGCATGGGGTCGGTTTTCCTGCTGATGGGCATTCTATTTTATATCGGCGCGGTCATGGCGACGAAGCTCTTTGGCGGTGACTGCGCGGCCTGCACGCCGGAACAGGCGGCGTTGTTCAGTGACTGGTTCGGGTCGCTGGGGCAGTCTCTATACACGCTGTTTCAGGTCATGACGCTGGAAAGCTGGTCGATGGGGATCGTCCGCCCGGTGCTGGAGGTCTACCCCTATGCCTGGGCGTTCTTTGTGCCCTTTATCATGGTAACGACATTCGCAGTGGTGAACCTGCTAGTGGGTCTGATCGTGAATTCAATGCAGGACGCGCACGCGGCAGAGGCCAATGAGGCCACTGACAGCTATCGCGACGAAGTGCTGGCGCGGCTGAAATCTATCGAGGACGAATTGTCCAAGAAATAACGGCTTCGTGAAGTGGGCCGCGCCCGCGCGATGCGCTATAAGGGCAAAAAATAACGGGGCAGTTATGCGAGTTTTTCAGGCACTCCTACTCATGGCGCTGGTCGTGTTATCCGGCTGCGCGTCCAAATTCCGAAGCTATGACGGGCCGGAGGTCACCTACCTTCTGGCATTCAAAGAGGAGCGGAAGCTGCTCTTGATGCACGAAGATCAGGTGCTGCGGAGCTTTGATTTCGAGCTGGGCTTTTCGCCTGTGGGTGACAAGGACATCAGCGGCGACGGGAAGACGCCCGAGGGGCGGTATTTTATTGATCGCAAGAACCCGAACAGTTCTTTCCATCTCTCCATCGGGATCAGCTATCCCAATGTGGAAGATGTGGAGAAGGCAGTGGCGCTGGGCGAGGATCCGGGCGGGGACATCTTTATCCATGGGACGCCGCGGAAGTTTCGGAAGACCGACGATTGGACGTGGGGATGCCTCGCAGTGACCAATCGCGAGATGGAAGACATCTATGCGATGGTCAACGTGGGCACGCCGATTACGATTTATCCGTAGGTTTTACGCTGTCGCCAGCGTTGCGGCGGGTGAGCCGAGGACCATCGTCCACCAGATTTTGCCGTTGTTCTCCTGGAACCAAGAGAAGCCCATGTCGCGGGCTCGGGGATCTAAGATGATCCCGCGCGTGTCGCTGTTCTGCATCCATGCGCCGAGGGTTTCGAGTTCGGTTTCGAACGTTTCCGAGATTGTTTCGCCGATGAGAGTGCCCGAGTAGCCCACGCGTCGAACACGGTCGATGGGCGATGAACCATCAGAGCCGAAATGCCATGGGCGATTTTGCAGGGCCATGTCACGGGAATGCGTAGCCGCCGCCGCGTTGAGTTCGGAATTAAGAGCCAGGGCCGGGGCGCCCTGAGCCCCGCGCAAGGCGTTGACGCCGTCGAGCATGCGGAACTGGATGTCGCCGGTCTGGCTATTGCGAATACGATAGACGCTTTGGCCATTGCTATCTGTGATGGCGCCACCTGTTGAACAGGCAGCGAGTAGCGCCGGGGCACCGAAAAGGAACAGGCGGCGGTCAATCATGGAGCGTTTCCCAATAGTGTTTCCGCCGTCATAGGCGGCGACCTGTCGCTTATCAAACCCGCATTCTTTTCTGCAGGCAACTTAACGCTTGTTTGATTTGCGACTGCGGCATTCCCGCAATAACGTTCGCGCAAGTTTATTGGAGGCACAGATGAGCACGGATCGATTCGCCCGCAGATCATTCCTGGCTGGCACTGGGGCGCTTTTGGCGACGCCGGCATTGGCGCAGACCACCATCCCAGGCGATACTGTCGAAATCGAAGGTGATGTAACCGGCCCTGCCCGGCGTAATATCTCGAGCTTTCGGACGCTGGATTGGCGCCCCTACTTTGACAATACGCGCGGCGGCGCGATCTTGGTCGATATCAACTCTCGAGCGCTGCATTATTGGTCAGCGGATCAAAGCGACTATAGGCTTTATCCGACCTCGGTGCCGCTCAGTGAGGACCTGACACGACGCGGTCGTACGTCGGTTGTCCGCAAGGTCGAAGGCCCGTCCTGGCGTCCTACGCCAGCTATGCGCAAACGTAACCCGGAGTGGCCGGAGTTCGTGGGGCCGGGTCCTGATAACCCTATGGGATCACACGCACTTTATCTGAGCTGGACATATTATCGAATTCACGGAACACACGATACACGTAAGATTGGGCGACGTTCTTCGAATGGCTGCATCGGTCTTTACAACGAGCACATAGCCGAACTTTACGAGATCGTTGAGAACGGTGCGCAAGTGTTGCTTATTTGACGACATCGCGGCAATCCGCCGATTATGCGTGCAATCAAGGGTTTGCAATCGCCTTTTATTGCTGCTTTAGAGGCTTTACGAGGTAAGTCTTGGGTGCGGCCGATACCCTCAACATTTGTGTCGGGTCGCGAATACTGGAGGAAACTATGAAAAAACTCGTTCTCGCCGCCGCACTGACCGGCGTTGCAAGCTTCGCTTCTGCTGGCTCCATGGAAGAGCCTGTGATGGAGCCGGAAGTGGTAATCGAAGAAGTTGAAGAAGATACCGGTTCTTCTTCCAACGGTCTGATCGTTCCGCTTCTCGTGCTGGCTCTGATCGCTGCTGCGCTCTAATAGCTACACACAAGTTAGGGAAAAGGGCGGCTCTATTTGAGTCGCCCTTTTTCATTTCTCGCCTATTTGCAGGCAATTTGAATTAGAGCCAGCCTTTGAGATTTGAGTGGATGACTTCGCTGAGCGCGTGGATATGCGCGGCGTCGTCATTAAGGCAGGGGATATAAGTGAATTCTTCGCCGCCGGCCTCTTCAAAGCTTTCACGAATTTCTTCGTTAATCTCTTCGAGTGTTTCGATGCAGTCGGCGGAGAATGCCGGTGCCATGACGGCGATGCGTTTCTTGCCCTGCTCGGCGAGGCGCGCGACCTCTTCGACAGTGTAGGGCTGAAGCCATTCTTCTGGGCCGAAGCGGCTCTGGAAAGTGGGTACGATGTCGTCGTCCGACCAGCCCAGCCGTTCCTTGAGCATCCGCGTCGTTTCCATGCACTGGCAGGAATACGGATCGCCGTTCTCGTAGACATAGCGTTTGGGTACGCCGTGGTAGGAGGTCACCAATACGTCGGGTTTGGTTTCCATTTTGGCGTAGGCGTTTTCGACCGACTGGGCCAAAGCCTCAATAAAGAGCGGTTCGGCGTAGTAGGGTTCCACCGTGCGCACCGAGGGTTGCCATTTCATGTCCTGGAGCACGCGGAACATCTGATCGCAGGCGGTGGCCGTCGTGGCACCGGCGTATTGCGGGTAGAGCGGGAAGAACAGGATCTTGTCACAGCCCTGTTTGTACATCTCGTCGACCTTGGATTTGGTGGACGGGTTGCCGTAGCGCATGCAAAAATCCACCACGACGCGATTGCCGTAGCGCTGTTCCATCACTTCCTTGATCTTGGCGGTCTGGGCCTTGGTGATGGTCATCAAGGGGCTTTCGCCCTCTTCTTCATTCCAGATGGATTTGTAGGCCGCGCCCGATGAGAACGGGCGTTTGGACAGGATCACCAACTGGAGTAGCGGCTGCCAGATCCAGGGGCTGTAGTCGATGACGCGGCGGTCGCTGAGGAATTCGCCGAGGTAGCGCCGCATGGACCAGTAGTCGTAGTTGTCCGGTGTCCCGAGATTCGCCAGGAGGATGCCGACCTTGGCGGTCTGCACGGGGGCCGGGTTGCCATCGGCATCCAGCGTGGAACAGAGCGTGTCTTCCTGCACCTTGGCGTCAAACATCTTTCTTATCCGATTACCTGGGACTTCCAGCCTCAGATAAGGGTTGTGACCACTTCGTCAATCCGCGGGTCTTGGGGAGGAGCTTGAGAAACACCGTCCGCGTGCCGATGACTCCCCGATGAGGCTAACCGCAATAGGGATATGCGGAAAGGTTTCGTTAACCAAAGTGAACCAACAATAGACTGAACGTTTTGTGGGGAGACCCTTGGTGTCAGCACTGTTTTCTGCGGTTTTAGGCTTGGTTTATCCCCCTCAATGCATGTCTTGCGAAGAGCTTGTAGACGGAGACCAAGGGCTCTGTGGCCCGTGCTGGCGCGATACGCCCTTTATTTCCGGCGCGATTTGCGATTGCTGCGGCGCGCCGCTCATGGGCGGTTTTGCCACGGAGCGAGCAACCTGCGACGAGTGCCTGGTCGAACCCCGGCCCTGGTCGCAGGGCCGGGCGGCGCTGGTCTATCGGGACCGAGCACGCCGGATGGTTCTGGGTCTAAAGCACGGGGGCAAGGAGGAGATCGTTGGCCCAGCTGCGGCGTGGATGGCGCAGGCGGGACGTGAGATTCTAACCTCGCGATCCTTGATCGTGCCGGTACCCCTGCACTGGTCGCGGTTGGTGAAGCGGCGTTATAATCAGGCGGCTCTCTTGGCCAAAGCGACCGCAGATGCCGCCGGTTGCGAGGTATCGTTGGATGCATTGAAGCGGACGCGGGCGACACAGAGCCTTGATCACATGTCTCCTGATGACCGGTTTTCGGTCCTTAGTGGGTCGATTTCAGCGGGGCCAAGTGGAGAGTTCTTAAAGGGCCGTGACGTTGTTTTGCTGGATGATGTCATGACGTCAGGTGCGACCTATGCCGCCGCCACGGATGCCGCTCTGCGTCTAGGCGCAAGCCGTGTTGACGTACTCACACTGGCGCGCGCGGTTCGGGAGCCCTAAATCAGGGGCAACGCGAAAGGACGCCCCATGAAGAAAGTAGAAATCTACGCCACCCAGACCTGCCCGTTTTGCCACGCTGCCAAACGTCTGCTGAGCGCGAAGGGCGTGAACTATTCCGAGATCGACGTGGGCCGGGCGCCGGAGCGCCGCGCGGAGATGGTGCAGCGCGCCAATGGTGGCCGCACGGTACCGCAGATATTCATTGGCGACACCCATGTGGGCGGTTGCGATGATCTCTATGCGTTGGAGCAGCGTGGGAAGCTGGACGGCCTGCTGGCCGCCTGATGCG
>JBCDKE010000036.1:0-28149 GCA_038747015.1 Pseudomonadota bacterium | reverse complement strand
GGCGAGACGCCCGATTGGCGCGAGTTCGTCGTCTCGGAGTTCGATTTTTCGCCCACACCCCAGTCGGTGAAGCTGGGCTTTGACCCGATGGAATGCCGCCTCTTCATGGTCTTCGACGGTCGCTACAAACTGATGCATTCCCAGGGCGCGCCGCGTCCGATGCTCTTTGACCTCGAAGATGACCCCGACGAGTTTGACGATTTGGCCAAAGGAAACGCCCACGCGGCCGAGATCGACAGGCTCTACGGTATGCTCGGCCAGTGGGGGCGGCGGTGCGCGCAGCGGGTAACAAAATCGGACAGCGATATCGTGGGCATGCGTGGGCGGTCCATGCGCAGAGGCATTTTACCGTTCCTCGTTGATGGGTCGGAGGTGCCTGAGGAACTAACCCAAGCCTATCGGGGGAAAGCTCCAAAGCGGTTCACAGAGGAATAGCAACGGGTACGTTTGTCGGTGCCGGGTTGGCTCGGACCGCCCGCTGTTTAGCCAATTTTCTGAAGTATGGCTCAGACGCCGTAATCTATTCTATCAAGCGCCACGTGCGCGCGGGCTGGAGTGTTGGATCAATCGGCTCAATAGGTGGCGCTAGGTTCGCACTGTGGATGAACCAGGCTTCATTCTGCTGCCAGAGCGGAACAGTGTAGGCGTTCCAGCGCAAGTAACGATCAAAGGCACGAGCAGCCGCGATGATCTTCTCTTCGTTCAAAGAGGTATTCATTGTGTCGATCAGATGGTCGGCCACTGGGCTCTTTAGTCCCGCGAGGCCAAGGCCAGCATTGGCATAGCGGCTGTGCCAAAGGAAATTTTCGAACTGTCCGGGTAAGTCGGCAGCGGTCCACCGCGACAAGAGTAAGTCAAAATTCGCGTCCTGAAAGATCATTTGCGTCGTTGAAGAAGGGTCCAGCGTTACAACCTTTAGGGTGATGCCAATGCTATCGAGCCAGCCCGCGTAAATCTGGAGCAGGGGTACCGTGTCACTACCTTGGCTAACAACATCGAGCGTAACGGGCTGATCAGTTGCCGGATCTATGCGGCGGCCGTCACGCAGCGCAAAGCCAGCCTTGTCTAGGATGTCACTGGCCCTTTGCCGCCTTTCCCGGTTGCTCAGCCCGCCGGGGCTGGGCACAGGCGCTTCTTGGTCAAAGAAGCCCTGTGGCAACTCATTAGCGAAGTCGACCAAGAGCTCCGTTTCCGCCGCGCTGACCTTGCCTTGAGCGGCCATTCGTAAGTCGCCATAGAGGCTGTCGGCGCGCGCATAGGAGCCGCCATTCAGGTCATAAAGCCAGTCTGTATCAATCATGACTGCCAACGCCCTGCGTATGCTGAGATTTCTAGTCAGCGGACGCCGGAGATTGAAGATGACGACCGGAAGGCGGACGAAGGTCTGCGCCGGAAGTGCGCTTTGGACTAATTTACCTTCACGCAGCGCCGGGCTGTCATAGGCTTCGCGCCATCTGGTTGCGTCTGTCTCTTGGTGCAAATCGATGTCGCCGCGACGCACCGCCTGGGTGAGCGCTGAGACGTCAAAGAAGTAGTCCATCCGGATCGTGTCAAAATGCCAAAGATGCGCATTCAAAGGGTGATCGGCGGCCCAGTAATCTGGCGCGCGCTGCACTTCGAATATGCGATTTCCGTCGACGCGAGAAACTGTATAGGGGCCGCTGCCGAGGGAAGGTTCGAGCGTCGTGGCAGAAGGATCTCGGCCAGCCCAGTCCTTGGCAGAATAGATCGGCGCGGCTCCGACGAGGCGGATCCAGCGCCAGTCGCCCGGATTTTGCGACCGGAATCTGACGGTGCTGTCGCTTTCTGCAACGATGTCGATTTGCCCTAAGGCACTGCGCAGATCAGGGGATGCGTTTTCGAGCGTTGCAGCAAAGGTGAATACAATGTCGCCGGCGGTCACGGGGCTACCGTCGTGCCAACGGGCCGCCGGATCCAATTCAACGTAGAGTTCAGAAAAATCCTCCGAGACCTCAAATTTCTTAGCTAGCAGACCGTAATACGCTTCCTTCTCGGTTTGTGAGCTACGCAAAAGACTATCATGGGCATGCCAAGCGGTGATTGGGTAGTTTCCTGGGAACTTCATCAAATTGAGGCTGTCAAACCCGCCAAGCGCACCCAGGCGGAGTACCCCACCGGATTTAGGCAGAGCTTCCTGGGCGAGCAAATCGCCTGCTGTCGCCACCGTTCGGTCGTCGAATGGCGAAAAGCGGGCGACTTCTGCCTTGCTGAGCGTCGCGAAGAGCAAAGCAAAAAGGGTGAGGCTTATGGTCAAAGCGCGAGGGAACTGCGCAGTTTTCCGGTGCACCATGTGAGGTCTCGATTTTGGGGCGGGCGACTCGCTGTCGCCGGATTGTAGTGGGGCGCCCTGCCTAGCTGGATCGAGTGGGTTGGGCCGTGGAGAGGCGAGTAGAGTAGTCCAAACCAGAATCCAAGCATGCCCTAACCGGAGTCTTTGGCTAAGTGACGTACGAAGAGCGTGGTCAGATTTTCGCGCCGCGAGTGGTCAGGCCAAACAGCATGGTAGCCAAGCGACTTTAGCGACCACTCTGGCAGAATGTGAATCAGTTCACCGCGTGCGAATCCGAGGCAGGCCAGCTTCTCCGGGATCGCCGCGACGCCCAGCCCCCGCCGAGCGAATTCATATAGCGCGTCAGCGGAGTTAACAGAGATATGGGAGCGTCCAGTGACCGTGGTTTCGCGACCTTCGCGATCGGTCAGGGCTGTTTGATTGGGTCGCACCGAAAACCGGATCCAATTCCAGCTTTCGAGGTCGCCGGGTTCAGAGGGTACACCGTGAGAGTCGAGGCATTCCTGATTGGCGACGAGCAATCGGTCCGAGCGTCCAATGTTTCGGGCCATCAGATCGCTGTCTTCGAGCCAGCCCGCGCGAATAGCAACGTCAAAGCCATCTCGGATTAGATCACGGGGCGCATCCGAGAAGTCGATGCGTAGATCGACTTTTGGATAGGCCCGTGCAAAGGAGGCGAAGTCGTCCATGACTTCGGTCTGGGTCATAAATGCGGGCGCGGTTACGCGCAGAGCGCCATGGGGATCTTGGGAGTTCGAGCTGATGGCATCGAGGCCACTTTCCACGGTGCTGAGCATTTTTTGCGCCTTCTCATGGAGGATGCGTCCCTCCTGAGTAAGCGACAACTGACGCGTTGAGCGATACAGCAACGTAACACCCAAGTCTTTTTCGAGGTCGGAGATTGTCTCGCTCACCCGTGATGGTGCTAGGCCCAAGTGCAAAGCGGCTGCGCGGAATGTGCCTTGGTCCACAACCGTAGAGAAAATTGCGATGGCCCGAAGTTTGTCGATCATTGTTCGCCTCAGCAGAATGGTGGCGTCTGAATTGATCTACTTATGTGATCGCCGGTTGGTCAATAAGTTCTCCTTCGTCTCGGCCGGCATTGCGCCCGTCGACCCAACTTGGAGAATTGACATGAAGTTTGCTTCCATACTTTCCGCTGCATTTTTGGCGGCCTCTCCCGTTTTCGCGGACGGCCACCAAAGCAATAAAGAGCTGGCTATTGAGGCGCTGACCGAGACCCTGGGAAAGGGCAATGTTGACGCTGTCGATACGTATTTCGACCCGTCCTATATTCAGCACAATCCGGACGTCCCAAGTGGGACCGAAGCACTCAAAGGCCTGATTGCCGGTCTGCATGAAAGCGGCCAGTTCAAAGCGGACTTTGCCCGCGTAATCGCTGATGGTGACATGGTGGCCTTCCATGGTCGCTACGAGGGTTTTGGCCCGACGCCTTTGATTGCGTTCGATGTGTTCCGAATGGAAGACGGCAAGATGGTCGAACACTGGGACAATCTTATCGAAGAGCAGCCGCTGAACCCCTCTGGGCGTAGCCAGATTGACGGCGCAACCGAGATCACTGATCTCGACCAAACGGAGGCCAACAAGGCCAAAGTCGAAGAGTTCATCACCAAATCGTTGATCAACCACGAAGAGGTGAACATCACCGACTACATCAGCCCGGTGACTTATCTTCAGCACAACCCGATGGTTGCGGACGGGCTAGAAGGCTTTGGTGCATTCATGGGCGAAATGGCCGCGCAGGGCATCACCATGGACTACACTAAAATTCATAAAATCATCGGCGAGGGCAACTTTGTCCTGACGCTGTCGGAGGGCGCACTTGGCGGTGAGCCGCAAGCCTTTTACGATCTCTTCCGCCTTGAAGAGGGGCTGATCGTTGAACACTGGGACATTATCGCTCCAATGCCGGGTCCCGATGCCGCCGCAAACGACGCGGGCAAGTTTTAACATCGGTGCGCCCCGGGTTCTGATCCGGGGCCGCCACTTTCCGGGAAAGTCCTGAATTGAGGGACGTTTCCTTCAGCACATTTAGGAGACAAGAAATGGGACAGGGATTAGACAACGTAAAGCGGATCTACTTAGAAGGGATCGCTGGCGGTAACGCGCGAGAGGCGGTTCACAAGTACACTGGCCATCGCTATACGCAGCATTCCACTGGAGTTGGTGACGGGGCGGAAGGCTTCTTGACCTTCTTCGAGCCCTTTGTAGAGCGCAACCCAAAGCGCGAGATCGAGATCGTGCGCATCATCGAAGACGGGCGCTGGGTGTTCTGCAACGCGTATCAGTCGCTCAATGATGGTGCTGCGCAGTGGGTGACCATGGACATGTTTTACACTGATGCGGATGGGTTGATTCTTGAGCACTGGGACACCATTGCACCCTATGTTGCTGAGACAGTTTCCGGCGAAGACATGGTGCGGGGCACGACGGAAGTTGACCCGAACGTCGACACCGAGGCCAGCAGAGCGCTGGTTTTGGAGTACACCAAGCAAGTTTTGCAGCAGGGCGACGTCGAAAAACTGGCCGAGTTCGTCTCTGACGACCTAATCCAACGCGCGCCCACTATCGCCGCTGGACGAGCGGGGCTTGCAGACTGGCTAAACTCGGAGGATGCTGGGTCTTACGAGATGATGTTCCAGCTTATGTGCCAGGCTGACCTCGTTGTGACCTATGGAAAACGCCATGCGAAGGGAAAGGACATTGCTGTCTTTGATCTCTACCGGGTGGCCGATGGCCTCATCGTCGAACACTGGATGAATGAGGAAGAAATCAGCCCGCGCGAGGCCTGGGGAAACTCCGGCAAGTTCTAACGGGCAAGATAAGGAGCATGATCAATGGCAGTCATGGCAAACTTGAAGAAAGCAGTTCGCAAAGTCGCAGGGCGACCGGGGCCGCGGCTACTAACGGTGAAAGAGGCGTTTCATCTGACGCCGAACATGATCCGTGTCGTGTTTGCTGGACCTGAACTTGAGGGTCTTCCTGCCGGTTGCGACGGCGGGCACTGCAAGATCATGCTCCCTGAACCGGGTGAAGAGATTGAGGCTTTTGCCCAGCGATTGGCAGAGGGCCCGACGCCCGTCAGGCGGACCTACACCGTTCGCTGGTACAACGCCGAGACCCAAGAGATGGCAATCGACTTTGTTGCGCACGGTGACAATGGTCCGGCGTCGCGTTGGGCAGCGCAAGCAACCGAGGGCAGTTTCCTCGGATTTGCAGGGCCGGGCGCGCCTAAGCTGACGGAGTTTGACGCTGATTGGTATCTTTTCGCTGCAGATCTGTCGGCGATGCCAATGGCCCTGGCGGCGTTGGAAATTATGCCCAAGGATGCAAAGGGTATTGCGATCTTCGAGGTCACATCAGAGGAAGATCGCCAAGAGATCGACAAACCTGACGGCGTCGAAGTGCACTGGCTGATCCATCCGGATTCCCATGTATCATCAACCGCACAGGAAGAGTTTATTCGCGGCATGGAGTGGCCTGAGGGTCGTGTTCGGACCTGTATTGCAGGTGAGCAAGCCGTGATCCGGGCGCTTCGTGATTTCCTACACAACGAAAAGCAGTTACCGCGTGGGGATGTGTACGTTTCGGGCTATTGGAAGATCGGTCTCGTTGAGGACGAGCACCAGAAAATGAAGCGTTTGGACGCTTAGATATTCCGGTGGCGCGATAGATGATATGCACGCAGGCCGCCGCCCTGCTGCGATACTCTTAACGACATAAATCGTGAGTCGGGGCGCACCGAAATGCCTCAAAACAGCGCTGAGATTTGGCGGGGTAGAGCACTGCCCCGCTTTAAATCGACTAATTTGTGTGCGAACGCCGTGAAATTGAGCCGCTATTTTAATCCTCGGCCCGCGAAGAGCAGAGCAGAGCTCGCAACTGCATTGAAATTCATCACCTCGGAACGATGGTTCACCTCGTTCCCAGACCAGCGGGCCGGTTGCACGGTCAACAGATCAGGGGGTGTGTGACGACCGTTCGAATTGGACCTCGCATCGGCCGCCACACGGATTGCAACGTTTGTTGCGAGACGTAGGTAGGACGCAGTGCCATGCGGCGCAAGCTCCCGGCCCTCACGTTTCGCGGGGAGAACTAAATGACCCGTCTAGCTAAAACTCTTACTAGTGCTGCCGCGCTGACGCTTGTCGGTGGTGTTGCCGCCGCAGAGTGCGCCGATCCCGTAAAAGTGGGTGTGCTGCACTCGCTGTCCGGCACCATGGCAATTTCGGAAACGACGCTGAAAGACACGATGCTGATGCTCGTTGAGCAGCAGAACGCAGCAGGTGGCGTCCTGGGCTGCGAAATTGAAGCGGTCGTTGTCGACCCTGCTTCTGACTGGCCGCTTTTTGCTGAAAAGGCGCGTGAACTGCTGACCGTGCACGAAGTGGACGTAATCTTCGGGAACTGGACCTCCGTTTCGCGGAAATCCGTGCTGCCCGTGATCGAAGAACTGAACGGTCTGCTGTTCTACCCGGTTCAGTACGAGGGCGAAGAAAGCTCCAAAAACGTCTTCTATACCGGTGCAGCCCCGAACCAGCAGGCGATCCCTGCGACGGACTACTATCTGGAAGAGCTGGGTGTGGAGAAATTCGCGCTGCTGGGGACCGACTACGTCTACCCGCGTACGACCAACAACATCCTCGAGTCCTATCTGCAGGACAAAGGTATCCCGGCCGAAGACATCTTTGTGAACTACACACCCTTCGGTCACTCTGACTGGGCAACGATCGTTGCTGACGTCGTGGCGCTGGGCGAAGACGGCAAGCAGGTCGGCGTGATCTCGACCATCAACGGTGACGCCAACATTGGTTTCTACAAAGAACTCGCGGCGGCAGGCATTTCTGCCGACGACATCCCTGTTGTGGCGTTCTCGGTGGGTGAAGAAGAGCTGTCCGGCCTCGATACATCGAACTTGGTCGGTCACCTGGCTGCCTGGAATTACTTCCAGTCCGCAGAAGGCGACGCCAACTCGGAATTCATCGACGCATGGAAAGCCTTCGCAGGTGAAGAGCGCGTGACGAACGACCCGATGGAAGCTCACTACATCGGCTTCAACATGTGGGTGAACGCCGCGACTGAGGCCGGTACGACCGACGTCGATGCGGTGCGTACAGCGATGTACGGCCAAGAGTTCCCGAACCTGACGGGCGGTACCGCTGTCATGCTTCCGAACCATCACCTGGCCAAGCCGGTGCTGATCGGTGAGATCACGGCCGAAGGTCAGTTCGACATTATCTCGCAGACCACCGAAGTTCCGGGCGACGCCTGGACCGACTTCCTGCCTGAATCGGCTGTTCTCAAGTCCGATTGGGAGACGCTGGGTTGCGGGATGTACAACACGCAGACCGAGACCTGCGTTCAGCTGACCTCCAACTACTAAAACGATCCCGCGCGGGGGGATCTATCCTCCCGCGCGCCTTACTTTCTCAGAAGTCTCGTACCCACCGCTATGATCCGTTTCCTAATCCTGGCGTTAGCGCTGTCTATCGCGCTGCCCAAAGCGTCCGCCGCAGGCCCGCTTCAGGACATTCTGCAAACCCACGCTGATGAGGTGCTAAAGCCCGGCCGGCGGTCCGTTGGGGTGGTACTTGATGACCTTGTAGAGAGTGGCTTGCCAGAGGCGGTGACGTTCCTTGAGGCGTGGCGCAGCCGCGAGATCGTGCAGCGCGATGCAGACGGGCTGTTTTTCCGCACTGAGGACGACACGCTTTTCGATCTGGAAACCGGCGAGAGCGTTGGACCGGACCAAGACACGACAGCGTCGCGGCCCAATGGCGGTGTGCGCCGTGTCATCGGGACAGCGCTGGTGCAATTTCAGCTGTCAGACCCAGACATTTCTCGCCGTCAGGAGGCAGTGGACTCTATCGCGCGAGACCCTCAGGCGAGCCAGTTAGAGCCGCTGCGGGCTTCGATCGATGGCGAAACCGATGCGGATCTCCGCGCCAGGAAAGAACGGCTGGTGACGATGATGACCGCATCGTTTGCCGAAGACCCCAGCGAGCGGATCGCGGCAATCGAAGTTCTTTCCGAGGACCTTTCCGTCGATGTTCGCGCCGTTCTGAACCAGCTTTTGAGCACTGAGCTTCAGTTTGGTGCCACCGTACCTGAGGATGAAAACGTGGCTCGGGTATTGGAGATCGGAAGCGATCTATCGCCGGATGACGCCTACGCAATGCTGGTAGAGGCCGGTGTTGCTGATCCGGTGACTGGAGCCGACGAAATCAAGGCTGTGCTCGCCGCAAACATCGACGAAGGTCGAGTGGGGGGCGTCGCCACGGCGAGCCTGAACACCGACGCCGCGCGCGTTGAGGCCTATGAGGTATTGGCGGCGAGCGGTCTGGCACCGCCTCTGGTGACCGAAACCACGGCTGCAGCGGAGCTGACCGAGTTCACCTTTTACGAGGTCTATGACGAAGACGATGCGGCCGTCACTTCGGCCGCAGAGGAAGCCCTGTCGACGTTGCAAACGCGTGTCGCAGTGAACCAAACAGCGGACCTTGCGCTCGACGCGTTGTCACTGGCGTCGATCTACTTCCTAGCGGCTATTGGGCTGGCGATCACCTTTGGCGTCATGGGGGTCATCAACATGGCCCATGGTGAGTTTATCATGATGGGCGCCTATACCGGGTTTGTTACGCAGCAGTTCATCCCGGATTACACGATCTCGATCCTTGTGGCGTTGCCGCTGGCATTCGTCGTCACCTTTGGCGCGGGCGTGCTGATGGAACGCACGGTGATCCGGCGTCTCTATCATCGCCCGCTTGAGACGCTACTTGCGACTTTCGGGATTTCCATCGCGCTCCAGCAGCTCGCAAAGAACATCTTTGGCACCCAGGCCCGGCCTCTGACGTCGCCGGGCTGGCTGGATGGTGCCTGGGTCGTCAATGACGTCGTCTCAATCAGCTATATCCGGATCGCGATCTTCTTTCTGGCACTGATCTTTCTGGCGCTCATCCTCTACATCCTGAAACGCACCCGGCTGGGGCTAGAGGTGCGCGCGGTCACGCAAAACCCTCGCATGGCAGCGTCGATGGGTATCAACCCGGACAAGATCAACATGATGACGTTCGGGCTGGGTTCCGGGATCGCGGGGATCGCAGGGGTGGCGATCGGCCTTTATGCCAAGGTCACCTCTGAAATGGGTGCCGACTACATCGTTCAGAGTTTCATGACCGTGGTCGTCGGCGGTGTCGGCAACGTTTGGGGAACGCTGGCCGGGGCAGGGATGATCGGCGGTCTGCAAAAGGTGATCGAATGGGCAAACCCGTCGAACACGCTGGCGGCGCAGACCTACATGATCCTCTTCATCATCCTTTTCATCCAATTCCGGCCCAAGGGCATCGTTGCCCTCAAAGGCCGTGCTGCGGGGGACTGAGGCCATGGGAAACAGCTTTGTCGCGCGCAACCCATCGGTCCTGTGGTTCCTGCTGGTCCTGGCCCTGTTCACGGTGGGTGTCACAATCCTTGCAGAAGCCACCGGTACCGGGGCGATCTCCACGTCTTTTGTAAAGACACTGGGCAAGACGCTTGCCTTGTGCCTTGTGGCGGTCGCCATGGACGTGGTCTGGGGCTACTGCGGGATCCTGTCGCTGGGCCATTTCGCCTTCTTCGGGATAGGCGGCTACGCCATCGGCATGTGGCTGATGTACGCCCGGACCGAGGAAATCATTGTCGAAAACCTGTCCAATAGCGTGATCCCCCCCACAGCGGCCGAGATCGAAGACGCCATCGGGACGCAGATTTTTGGCGTTGTGGGCTCATCCGATTTCCCTGCAATTTGGGCGTTTTCTGACAGCCTCGTTTTGCAACTGTTGGCGGTCGTACTGGTGCCGGGCCTTCTGGCGCTCGTCTTTGGCTGGCTTGCCTTTCGCAGCCGGGTGACGGGCGTTTACCTGTCGATCCTGACCCAGGCCATGACACTGGCTCTGGCGCTTTATCTCTTTCAGAATGACAGCGGGTTGCGCGGCAATAACGGGTTGTCCGGGCTGCAGAATATCCCGGGTCTCGGGCACCTGAGTCAGGCGCAGATTTCCATTGGGTTCTTTTGGGCCACGGCGCTGGCACTGGCGTTGGGCTATGTCCTTTTCGCCTGGGTGCTCGACGGCAAAATGGGGTCGGTGATCCAGGCCATTCGCGACGACGAGGCGCGGGTCCGGTTCCTTGGCTATCACGTGGAGAGCTACAAGCTCTTTATCTTCACGCTTACGGCCATGGTCGCGGGGATTGCGGGCGCGCTCTATTATCCGCAGGCGGGCATCATCAACCCGGCCGAGATCGCGCCCATTGCCTCGATTTATCTGGCCGTTTGGGTGGCCATCGGGGGGCGCGGGCGGCTCTATGGTGCGGTCATTGGCGCGGTCTTCGTGTCGCTGTTGTCCAGCTGGTTCACCGGGGGCGGGGCGCCCGACATCAATCTCGGCTTTTACACGATCCAGTGGACGGATTGGTGGCTGGTCCTGCTCGGCCTGACTTTTGTGGCCGTCACGCTGTTCTTTCCCGGCGGCATTGGCAGCCTCTTTGACAAGCTGGTGAGGAAGTCATCATGAGCACGTTGCTAGAGCTATCCGGTGTGTCGGTGTCCTTCGACGGGTTCAAGGCCATCAACAACCTATCCTTCCAGATCGACGAGCCGGAGCTGCGCGCGGTGATCGGACCTAATGGCGCGGGCAAGACGACATTCATGGATATCATTACCGGCAAGACGCGCCCTGATGAGGGGCGGGTCATGTTCGGCGACAAGGGTATGTCGCTGGTGGGCATGTCCGAGAGCAAGATCTCGCGCGCCGGGATCGGGCGGAAGTTTCAAAAGCCCACAGTCTTTGAGGCGCAATCAGTACGAGCCAATCTTGCCATGGCACTCAAGAATGCGCGCGATCCGTTCAAGGTACTATTTCACAAACCGAAGCTGAGCGAGGCAGAGCGCATCGATCAGTTGTCCCAGCAGGTCGGATTGTCGGATCAACTCGACCGTCCTGCGGGGGAGCTTAGCCATGGGCAAAAACAGTGGCTCGAGATCGGCATGCTGCTGGCTCAGGACCCGCGGCTTTTGCTCGTGGACGAACCGGCAGCTGGCATGACCCCGGCGGAACGTGAAAAGACCACGGACATTCTGGTCGAAGCCGCCAGGACGCGGTCGGTCGTGGTCGTCGAGCACGATATGGAGTTCGTGCGCCGCCTGAATTGCAAGGTCACAGTGCTGAACGAAGGGTCGGTTCTGGCCGAGGGATCCATCGATCACGTCACACAGGACCCGCAAGTCATCGAAGTTTATCTGGGGCGCTAGGCAATGTTGGAAGTCGAAAACCTGACGCTGCATTACGGGCATTCCCAGATCCTCTATGACGTGTCTTTCATGGCTGAGCCGGGGCAGGTGACTTGCATCATGGGGACGAACGGCGTGGGCAAGACCAGCTTGCTTAAGGCCATTTCAGGAACCCATGGACGCTCCGGCGGGGCGATGCGTCTGGGCGGGACGGATGTCGCCAAGGGGGCGTCGGCGCACGCATTGGCCCAGATGGGTGTCGGGTATGTCCCGCAGGGGCGCGATATCTTCCCGTTCCTGACAGTGCAGGAGAACCTCGAGACCGGATTTGCCTGCCTCGCGCCGGATGATCGCAAGGTGTCTGATGAGATATTCGAGCTTTTCCCCGTGCTCAAAGAGATGCGCAAGCGCCGGGGTGGCGACCTGTCTGGCGGGCAACAGCAGCAGCTAGCTATCGCGCGGGCCCTCGTGACCCGGCCGAAATACCTGCTGTTGGACGAGCCTACGGAAGGCATCCAGCCCAACATCATTCAGCAGATAGGCCGGGTGATCGGCTATCTCCGCGATCAGGGGTCCATGGCGATCCTATTGGTCGAGCAGTATTTCGATTTTGCCTATGACATCGGCGACAGCTTTGTGGCGATGTCACGAGGCGAAGTGATCCATTTTGCGGATCGGGCAAATACCGAACGACAGGCACTGCTCGACAAGATCTCGATCTAGCGCGGTGCTGCGGTACTCGCACGGGCGATAAACTCCACCGGCAGCTTTCTTATTTCTTCCACCGGCGCACCAGAATCGCTTCCATAGCGATCCAGCAACATGCGTGCTGCCGCCTGTCCCAAGGCTACCCGATCCTGTCTGATCGAGGCGAGTGGCGGTATGAAATGTTCGCTGTATTCGATGTCGTCAAAACCGATGATCGATATGTCTTCAGGCACCGAAACACCGGCGCGGGTGAGGCCAGAGATCAGCCCGAAGGCGATCACATCCGAGGCGCAAAATACGGCCGTCGGACGGTTTTCCATCGCGAGGATTTCGGCTGCAGCGTTGATCCCAGCATCAAGAGAGAAGTCACCTGCCATGCATAGCGTTGCCACATGACGCTCTGCGCAGGCCTCCAGAAAGCCATCGCGTCTCGCCGGTGTCAGCACATTGCCCTCGGGCCCGGCGACGTGAGCGATGAATCGGTGGCCAAGGTCATAGAGATGTTCGACCGCTTTGCGCGCGCCGTCTGCATTTGCACTGCGCACCGATGGGAAACCGCCGCTGGCTGGCCATTCGCAGGCAAAAACCACGCGACTACCGTGCGATGAGTTATGCAGCCGCGCGAGCGATGACGGTGAAAGGGCGCCGTCGAGCACGATGACGCCATCTGCACGCTGGTCCTCAAAATACGAAATCAGGTCGTCGCCAGCGTTGTTGATCTGATCTGTTTCGGCCACGATGAGCGCCTGACCAGCGGGTGTCAGCACGTCAACAATGCCCTGAAGCACCTGACTGAAGAAGGGATTTCCGAGCGTCGGAAGTAGCGCCAAAACCGTGTTCGAACGTTGCGTGCGAAGGGATCGCGCCGCGCGATTCACCCGGTATCCAGTCGACTCAACAGCAGCTAAAACAGCGTCTCTTTTCTTTGCCGAAACCGAATTAGGGGCGCTCAGAGCCCGCGACACTGTGGCCGTCGACACGTTTGCCTGACGCGCAACGTCCTGAATAGTGACAGCTTTTTTGTCGAGTACATGGGCCATTTTGAAAACGATTACAGAATCTCCTTGACAGAAACAACGAAAAACGAGTGTCATATTTGTAATCGATTACGAGCGCCGGAGGGGCGCCGTTGTCGATTCCGCAACTAAGGTCGAAAAGGCCAATTTGGGAGGAAATGATGAAGAAGACATTTGCCGCGCTTTGCGCGACGACAGCGCTTGTGGTGCCCGGTGCATCTCAGGCCACTGACCTGGAAGTCACCCATTGGTGGACGTCTGGTGGCGAGGCCGCAGCCGTATCCGAGCTGGCCAAAGCCTTTACCGAAAACACCGAACACAATTGGATTGACGGCGCGATCGCTGGTTCCGGCGGCACAGCACGCCCGATCATCATCAGCCGCATCATTGGCGGCGACCCAATGGGCGCCACCCAGCTGAACCACGGCCGTCAGGCCGAAGAATTGATTGAGGCGGGTCTTTTGACCGACCTCACCGAGCTCGCCGAGGCCGAAGGCTGGCGCGACATCGTGAACCCGCCGTCGCTGCTCGATGCATGCACGCTCGATGGCCGCATCTACTGCGCTCCCGTCAACATTCACTCTGCCCAGTGGATCTGGTTGAGCCACGATGCATTCGAAAAAGCAGGCGTCGACGTCCCGGCAAACTGGGACGAGTTCGTGGCGTCCTCCTCGGCGCTGGCCGACGCGGGGCTCGTCCCGCTCGCCATGGGTCAGCAAGGCTGGCAGCAGAACCTCGCCTTTGGCACCATCACGATCGCCATCGCCGGCATCGACGCGTGGCGTCAGGTCTCGGTAGAACGCAACTCCGATGTTGCCGCAGGCCCTGAATACGCGGCCGTCTTTGAGGCCGTGGTGAACGCGCGCGAACTGGCGCGTGACAGCAACGTGCAGGACTGGAACCTTGCCACGAACCTAGTGATCACCGGCCAGGCCGGCGCGCAGATCATGGGTGACTGGGCACAGGGCGAATTCCAGGTCGCGGGCCAGGTGGCTGGCGAAGACTACACCTGCCTGCCAGGTCTCGGCGTGAACGAGATCCTCGATACCGGCGGCGACGCCTTCTACTTCCCGGTGATCGACGACCCGGAAGTGCAAGAAGCGCAGCTGGCACTGGCATCCCAGCTTGTGTCCCCGGAGGTCCAAGTTGCGTTCAACCTCAAGAAGGGCTCCCTTCCCATTCGTGGCGACATCGACCTGTCGTCGGCCAATGACTGCATGCAGAAGGGTCTCGAGATCCTGGCTGCGGGCAACGTGCTGCCTTCGGGCGACATGAACCTTTCTGCGGATACCCAGACGCAGATCGAGGACCTGATGGCTGAATTCTGGTCGTCCGACATGTCGGCCGAAGATGCACAGGGCCGTTACGCGGATATCATCGCGTCTGCGGACTAAAATCCTCCCTGGTTTCCGCCCGTTGTCTGACGATCGACACGGGCGGGACCTCATTTCTGGGTGAATTCCATGGCACAAGCACGGTCATCCGCGGGCGCCAAACGCCCCGTGCGCCTCTTCAGAAATATGAGCGCGAAGATCGCGTCGATCCCGATGATTATCACGGCACTCGTGGTGTTCGTGGGCGGCACGACATGGACGGTGGTCCACTCCTTCACGGGCTCGAAACTGCTGCCCAAGCTCAATTTCGTGGGCCTGGACCAGTATGAACGGCTATGGAGCACGCGCCGGTGGCTCGTCTCTATCGAGAACCTCATGGTTTACGGGGTGTTCTCGCTGGTCTTCACCCTCGTGATTGGTTTCACACTCGCGGCGCTTCTCGACCGGAAAATCCGAGGCGAGAACGTGTTTCGCACGATTTTCCTTTACCCTTTCGCGCTGAGTTTCGTGGTGACGGGGCTGGCGTGGCAGTGGATCCTGAACCCTGACCTCGGCATCCAAAGCGTCGTCCGTGGTTGGGGCTGGGAAAGCTTTACTTTCAACCCACTCAACGACCCTGACATCGTGATCTACGGCATCCTGATCGCCGGTCTTTGGCAGGGAACGGGGCTGATCATGGTGATCATGCTCGCGGGTCTGCGGGGCATCGACGAAGACATCTGGAAGGCCGCGCGCGTAGACGGCATCGGCACGGTAAAAACCTACGTGCGCGTCATCATCCCCATGATGCGACCGGTCTTTGTAACGGCGCTGGTGCTGATCGCCTCGGGCATTATCAAGCTCTACGATCTCGTCGTCGCGCAGACGAATGGCGGGCCGGGCATCGCCTCCGAAGTACCTGCAAAATACGTGATCAACTACATGTTCCGGGCGCAGAACCTCGGACAGGGCTTTGCGGCATCGACGATGATGTTGCTGTCGGTGGTGATCATTCTGATCCCTTGGGCCTATCTCGAATTCGGAGGACGCAAACGTGGTTGATACCTCTGCCTCCCGCCTGCTCGACGGCCCGCGCGGCGCGAAACCCAAGCGCAGCTTTAGCCGGGCGAATATTTTCCTCTACGGGACGCTGATTACCGTTTCGATCTACTACCTGCTGCCGCTCTACGTGATGATCGTTACCTCGCTGAAGGGCATGCCTGAAATTCGCATGGGCAATATCTTTGCCCCACCGATGGAGATCACCTTTCAGCCTTGGGTAAAGGCCTGGGCCGAGGCCTGCACGGGGATCAACTGCGACGGTCTGAGCCGCGGTTTCTGGAACTCGGTCCAGATTCTGGTGCCCTCTGTCGTGCTCTCCATCGCTGTGGCGAGCGTCAACGGATACGCATTGGCGCGGTGGAAGTTCAAAGGGTCGGAGGTGTTCTTTACGATCCTGATCATCGGGGCCTTCATCCCCTATCAGACGATGCTTTATCCCATCGTGATCATGCTCCGTGAAATCGGGCTGATGGGTGATCTGGGTGGTCTGGTGCTGGTGCACACGGTGTTCGGGATGCCGATCCTGACGCTGCTCTTCCGGAACTATTTCACTTCGATCCCGGAGGATCTGCACAAGGCCGCGCGCGTCGATGGCGCGGGTTTCTGGGGCATCTATTTCCGCATCATGCTGCCCATGAGCCTGCCGATTTTCGTGGTGGCCATGATCCTGCAAGTCACGGGTATCTGGAACGATTTCCTCTTTGGCGTGATCTACACCAAACCAGAAACCTACCCGATGACGGTGCAGCTCAATAACATCGTGAACTCCGTCCAAGGGGTCAAAGAATACAACGTCAACATGGCCGCAACGCTGCTCACAGGGCTGGTGCCACTGGTGATTTATTTCGCCTCGGGCAAGCTATTCGTGCGCGGCATCGCCGCTGGCGCGGTCAAAGGATAAGAGATGTCTGAACATTCCGTAGAAATCCGCGAACTCGACCTGTCATTTGGGGCCGTCGAAGTCCTGAAGGGATTGAACCTGGATATCCATCAGGGGGAGTTTTTGGTCTTGCTGGGCTCCTCCGGGTGCGGGAAATCCACGCTGCTGAACTGTATTGCAGGGCTTCTCGAGGTCACCGACGGGCAGATATTCATCGGTGGTGAAAACGTCACCTGGGCCGAACCCAGCCAGCGCGGCATTGGCATGGTTTTCCAAAGCTACGCGCTCTATCCGCAGATGACGGTCGAAGGGAACCTGTCTTTCGGGCTCAAGAACCAGCGGATGGCAAAAGAAGAAATCGCCGAACGCGTCGGGCGGGCGGCGGAGATCCTGCAGATCGAACCATTGCTGAAGCGCAAGCCCGGCGCCCTGTCCGGCGGTCAGCGCCAGCGCGTCGCCATAGGCCGCGCCCTCGTCCGCGACGTCGATGTATTTCTCTTTGACGAACCGCTGTCGAACCTCGACGCCAAGCTGCGCACGGACCTACGGGTAGAGCTCAAACGCCTGCATCAGCAGCTGGGCAACACGATGATCTACGTGACCCATGACCAGGTCGAGGCCATGACTCTGGCCGACCGGATTGCGATCATGAAGGACGGGGCGATCCAGCAGTTGGACGCGCCAAAGACCATCTACGCCCAGCCGCGCAACAAATATGTGGCGGGTTTCATCGGGTCCCCTGCAATGAACTTCTTTGAGGGCAAGATTTCGGGCGGCACCTTTACTGTCTCTGACATGGCCATGCCGTTGGAAGGCTACGATTTCGAGGCGCCTTTCGAAGGTGCGGCGTGGCTCGGCGTACGACCCGAACATGTGCGCACCGGCGACGCCGCTGAGGGCTGCGCGTATCAGACCGAAGCGCAGGTAGACCTCGTGGAAACCATGGGGGCCGATACCCTGATCTGGACCAACCTCGCGGGCGCGCCGTTCCGCATCCGTGTTGAGGGCCTCACCGATTATTCCGCCGGCGACAACGTGCGCATCGGCATCGATCCCGCCAGCGCGTCACTCTTTGACGCGGCCAGCGAAAACCGTCTTTGACAGTCAAGGAAACAGGAAATGGACCTATCATTTCAGCTCTATTCATCGCGTGAAGTGCCTTCGCAGACTGCGTTTCTGTCCCGTTTGGCCGAGCTTGGGTACACCCATGTTGAGGGCTATGGCGGCGTCTATGGTGACCCGGTTGCGTTCCGCGCGGCGATGGATGAGGCGGGGATCAAAATGCCCACGGGTCATATGGGCGTAGGCGATCTGGAGTCCGATTTCGCCGGATGCGTGAGCACGGCTAAGGCCCTGGGCATGTCGCAAATTTTTGCGCCGTATCTGGATGCCAGCGAACGACCGACAGACCGGGCAGGCTATGCGGATTTTGCACGTCGTTTGTCCGCGCTCAATGAGCAGGCCAAGGGCGAAGGGCTGAACTTTGGCTGGCACAACCATGATTTCGAGCTGCAGCCGCTGGCCGACGGATCTATCCCGCTCGACGTGATCCTGTCCGAGGCGCCAGACATAGCCTGGGAGGCCGATCTGGCCTGGGTCATCCGCGGCGGCGCGGACGCGTCCGAATGGATCGACGGGTTTGGCGAGCGCATGGCCGCCGTCCACGTCAAAGACATCGCCCCACAGGGTGAAAAACTGGACGAAGACGGTTGGGCCGATGTGGGTGACGGCACAGTCGATTGGAAGGGGCTCGTCGCGCAGTGCCGTGCCAAAGCGCCCTACGCAATCATGGTTATGGAACACGACAAACCGTCCGACGCGGACAGGTTCGCCAGCGCATCCATCGCTGCGTTCAAGACTTACTAGGAGACTGATATGGATGAGAAAATCGGCGTTGGCGTCATTGGCTGCGGCAACATTTCATCTGCGTATTTCCGTCTCGCACCGCTCTTTGAGGGCATTGAGATGCGCGCCTGCGCGGACCTCAACATGGACGCTGCGAAATCCCAGGCTGAGGCCTTTGGACTTGCGGCGGAATCTGTTGATGGTCTCCTCGCCCGCGACGACATTGATATCGTCGTTAACCTGACAATTCCCGCCGCCCATCGGGAGGTGAGCGAAAAGGTCTTGGACGCGGGCAAGCACGTCTACTCGGAAAAGCCGTTTGTCCTCAGCGCCGAAGAAGGTGCCGCGATCATCGCCAAGGCAGACGCGGCGGGCCTGCGTGTTGGCTCGGCTCCGGATACGTTTTTGGGTGCCTCGCACCAGCTCGCGCGACACCTCATTGACGAAGGTGCCATCGGGGCGGTGACCTCGGGCACCGCTGTCGTCCAGAGCCACGGCATGGAAAGCTGGCATCCGAACCCTGATTTCTTCTTCTTGCCCGGCGCTGGGCCGGTGCTGGATGTGGGTCCTTACTACGTATCGAACCTTGTGCAGCTCATCGGCCCGGTCGCGAGCGTCCAGGCGGTGACGTCGACACCCTCAGAGACCCGTACTATCGGCAACGGCGCACGCGAGGGGGAAAAGATCCCCGTAAAGACGCCCACCACGATCCACGCGACGCTCCAATTCGAGAGCGGTGCGGTCATCACCATGCTCAGCAGCTGGGATGTCTGGTCTCATAGCCACGGCAATATGGAACTCTACGGCGAGAACGGGACGCTCTATCTGCCGGATCCGAACTTCTTTGGCGGCGATCTTCGGATGACCGCCATGGGCGAGGACGCGGCGCTCCCCGCCTGGGAGCATCCTTTCTCGGTCCCCAATGACGGGTCAAACGCGAACTACCGTGCCGCGGGTCTGTCTGACATGGCCCTCGCGATCCAGGAGGGGCGCGAGCACCGCTGTTCCGCGCAATATGCGCATCATGTTGTCGATGTGATGACCTCAATTCTGGCGGCGGGCGAGAGCGGTCAGCGCGTTCAGGTTCAAACCACATGTGACCGGCCTGCGCCCCTGGATGGGGCGGCGGCGCGGGCACTGATGAGTGACGGTTAAGGAGAGGGAAATGGCGGGCAGCACCATGAAAGGGCCAGGCATTTTCCTGGCGCAGTTTGCGGGCGATGACGCGCCCTTTAATTCGCTGCCCGCGATAACGAAGTGGGCCGCAGGGCTGGGATATGAAGGGGTGCAAATCCCGTCATGGGACGACCGGCTGTTCGACCTAAAGCGCGCCGCCGAGAGCAAGGACTACTGCGACGAGGTCGCGGGCATCTGTGCCGAGGCTGGCGTCCAGATCACGGAACTGTCCACCCATCTTCAGGGCCAGCTGGTGGCCGTGAACCCGGTCTATGATACGGCTTTCGACGCTTTTGCGCCGGAGGAGGTACGCGGCAATCCGAAGGCCCGCCAAGCCTGGGCCGTTGAGCAGGTGACACTTGCCGCAAAGGCGAGCCGCAATCTGGGCCTCGATGGGTCCGTGTCCTTTACCGGATCTCTGGCATTTCCGTTCCTTTATCCCTGGCCTCAACGGCCTGCAGGGCTGATCGAGGAGACCTTTGCGGAACTCGGACGTCGCTGGCGGCCGATCCTCGATGCCTACGAGGAACAAGGCGTCGACGTGGGATACGAAATCCATCCCGGCGAGGACGTATTCGACGGCGCAACTTTCGAGATGTTTCTCGAGGCCGTCGGCGACCACCCGCGCTGCATGATCAACTACGACCCCTCGCACTTTCTGCTGCAGCAGATGGACTACCTGGCGTTCATCGACATCTATCACTCACGGATCAGCGCCTTTCACGTGAAGGATGCTGAGTTCAATCCGGATGGACGCCAGGGGGTGTATTCTGGGTATCAACCCTGGACGCAGCGGGCGGGCCGGTTTCGGTCATTGGGCGATGGACAGGTTGATTTCAAAGGCATTTTCTCTCGGCTGGCGACCCACGGATTTGACGGCTGGCCTGTTCTGGAGTGGGAGTGCTGTCTCAAGCACCCAGAGGTCGGGGCCGCCGAGGGCGCGCCTTTTATTCGCGATCATATCATTCCGCTGACCGATAAGGCGTTTGATGATTTCGCCGGAGGTGAAACCGACATGGGTGCGATCCGTGCAATGCTCGGGACGAACCGATGATACCGCGTATCCGTCTGGGAATGGTCGGTGGTGGGCAGGGCGCCTTTATCGGTGCTGTTCACCGCATCGCTGCCCGCATTGACGACCGTTTTGACCTGGTCGCCGGGTGTTTGTCTTCGGACCCCGCCTGCGGTGCCGCGTCGGCGAAGGAAATTGGTTTGTCGCGGCACTATGGCAGCTATCAGGAAATGGCTGCCCAGGAGGCGGCCCGTGAAGATGGGATCGAGGCTGTCGCCATTGTGACGCCCAACAACATGCATGTCCCGGTGGCCAAGGCGTTTCTGCAGGCAGGCATCCATGTCATCTGCGACAAACCACTGGCCGCCCAGCTGGGCGAAGCCATGGAGCTGGAAGAGGCGGTTGCGGCCTCTGGCAAGCTGTTCTTCCTGACGCATAACTATACCGGCTATCCGCTGATCCGGCAGGCGCGCGAGATTGTCGCGAGAGGAGACTTGGGCGACTTGCGGCTCGTGCAGGTGGAGTATCTGCAAGACTGGCTGGCCGAAGCTCCGGCCCCCGAGCAAAAGCAGGCAGCTTGGCGACTGGATCCTGCGCAGTCCGGAAGCGGTGCGTTGGGCGACATCGGTACGCATGCGTTCAACCTGGCTTGCTTTGTGTCAGGCCAGAGCGTCGAGGCCGTTTCAGCAGAGGTATCGAGCATCGTGGCCGGACGGCAGGTCGACGATAACGTGCATGCGCACCTCCGATTTGATGGCGGTGCCAAGGGCGCTCTCTGGGCGTCTCAGGTGGCCACAGGCCATGAGAACGGGCTGTCGCTGCGCATTTATGGCAGCAAGGGCGGACTAGTTTGGGAGCAGGAGAACCCGAACCGGATGCTTTATTCCCAGCTGGGCGAAGGGACCTGCATCATGACGCGGGGCGGGGCCGGCACGGGCGACGCCGCGAACCGCGTCACGCGCGTGCCACCGGGCCACCCGGAAGGGTATCTCGAGGGCTTCGCGACGATCTATAGTGAGGCAGCGGACGCCATTCGCGGCGCTGCAGGCGGTGCAGGACATCACACCAATGGGGCGGCCGAAGGTGTTGCCGGCATGCGGTTTATCAAGGCTTGCCTGACGTCGTCTGCGGCGGATGGAGCGTGGACGCCGCTCTAGGAATGCGCGTCCATGAGTGCCTGCGCACCGCGCTGAAAGGCCTGGCGCGTCTGCTCTAGCTCTGCTTCTCCGATGACCAAGGATGGGTAGAGTTTTGCCGGTGACTTCAAGATGCCCGATGCGCGTAGCGCATCGTTCCAGATGACATTGTTCGCAGGATCGTCGTGGCGCGCGTTCCGGTAATCTGTCGGCTCTGTTTCAGAAAAGTAGATGTCAAAGAGGGTCCTGTCGCCGCAGAACTTGAACGGTAGACCGGTGGGCGCCAGTGCGGCTTCGATCATGTCCATGAGCTCCTGTCCAATGGCGCGAAGGCGGTCGTACTGACCCGGACGGTTGAGGATCTCCATGGTCTTCAGGCCGGCTGCGGAGGCCACCGGGTTCCCGGAAAGTGTGCCCAGCTGCATGAGCCAGCCGTCAGCCCCGACCTTCGATTTATCGAAATGGGCCATGATTTCCGCCGATGCACCCACGGCTGCCAGCGGGAAGCCACCGCCGATAATCTTGCCCAACGTGCAGATGTCCGGCGTGACGCCGTAGGCCTCTTGCGCGCCGCCATAGGCGAGCCTGAAACCAGTGACGATTTCGTCAAAGATCAAGAGCACGCCGTGCTTGTCGCAGAGCGTGCGCAGCCCCGCCAGGAAGCCGGGCTGGGCTGGAATGATCCGCTGAAGCGGTTCGGCGATGATGGCGGCAATATCGTCGTGTTCGGAAAGAAGAGACTCAACGGCGTCGAGGTCGTTGTAGGGAGCCACCAATACGTCAGAGGCCACCGCATCTGGGATGCCCGCGCTGTCGGGTACCGGGGTCGGGAAGTTCACGGCGCGCGCGGGGGCGAGGCTCATTTGCGCCTCTGCGGACATGCCATGATAGCCGCCTTCGAACTTCAGAAGCTTGGGTTTGCCCGTGTAGGCGCGTGCCAGGCGGATGGCATACATGTCGGCCTCACCGCCTGAGGCCACGAACCGGACCTGTTCGCAACACGGCACAGCGTCGACGATGGCCTGCGCCAGCTCGATCCCACGGGTGTTGTTGGCAAAGAACGTCATACCCTTGGGCAGCTGTTCGAGAACGGCCTCCATCACTTCGGGGTCCCCGTGTCCCAATAGCATCGGACCTGAGCCAATCAGGTAGTCGATGTAGTCCCGCCCGTCGCTGTCCCAGACGCGCGCGCCCTCACCGCGTTCGATGACGATCCCATGGTCGAAATTGCCGAAACCTGCTGCCGGGAGAACTTCGGCAGCGTGGGCGATCCAGTCGGCTTGGGTGCGGATTTTGTTCATGGGTCAGGCCAGTTCCAAAAGTGGTTTTCCGAGTAGGTCGAGGTCGGGAGTGATGCCAAGCCCCGGATCTTCCGGCGGGGCAATGCGGCCGTTCTCGCGTGTTGGCGTATCCGGCGCGATCCGGGGAGCAACGTAGGAGGACAGATCGCACGTGTTGAGGAGCGAGCCTTTGGGCGTCGACGCCGCGAAATGGAGCGCAGCGGCGGTCACGATGTCGGACCCCCAGGTGCATTCAGCGCATATTTCTGCGCCCAGATGAACGGTGAGCTCCCGCGCGCGGCGCATGGCCGAAATCCCACCAAACTTCGATAGTTTGAGCGCGACGGCGTCGAGACATCCCAGTGCGTGAGCCTGCAGCAGGCTTGCCTGATCGAAAGCCAGCTCATCGATCTTCATCGGGAGACCCGTCGCGCTGCGGACGGCTGCGCAGTCCTCGAGCGTTTTACAGGGTTGCTCCAGCATGATGTCCAGATGGGCGACTGCGCGGCCGGTGCGCGTTGCCTGCAGACGGGTGGCGCCGCAGTTCCAGTCGCCATAGACCAGCGGGCCTGCTCCAACGGCCTCGCGCACCTTGATGAGCCTTTCGGCATCAGCTTCCCAATCGGCCTCGACGCCGAGCTTTACCTGAAACTGGCGAATGCCGGTGGCGTAGGCGTCGCGGGCGATGCAGGCCATCTCGTCCGGGGCGACGCAGGTGATGGAATGGTAAAGCGGCATGTCCGCGCGCGTGCGCCCACCGATCAGCGCGTAGAGAGGCTGGCCAGTCGCCTTTCCAAAAAGGTCCCACAAAGCAATGTCGATGAGCGATTTGGCGTAGAGATGGCCGGGCAGATACGCATCGAGCCGGGCCATCGTGGCGTCCACGCCTGCGATTTCAGAACCCAACAGTTCGGGCGCAAGCTCAGTGACCACGCTCTCAGCACCGCCCGCAAAGGCGGGTAGGTAGTGCGGGATAGGGCAGACCTCGCCCCAGCCTACAAGGCCGGCATCTGTCTCGATGCGCAGCACATGGGTGGTGACGGTCGCGCAGGTCTTGCCCGACGCCATGTGGTAGGTTGCGTGGCTGGCCAGATCGACGGACCAGAGAGAAAGACCGGTGATCTTTGGGTTACCATTTGATGCTTGCGCAAACGGCGCGTTTTGCAGGTCAGAACGGTGACCCTCGGGCGTATCAAAGCTCATAGCTGGCAACCTTGGTTAGCGTGTCTTCGTCCGGATGGACGCCGAGGCCGGGCGCCTCTGGCAGGTGCAGGTGACCCTGATCGTTCCGCGGCCCGCGACCTCCGGCAATTTCTGCGGTGATCATGTCCTGGCAGGCCCAGACGGCGTGGCAGTTTGCGTCGGGGATCGTCGCGGCCAGATGCAGTGCCTCGGTGTCGGCGAGGACAGAGCCGCCGGTGGCCATGACGAACATGTCGATCCCATGGGCGAGTGCGACGTCCCGCATCCGCGCCGCCTTGGTCAGACCGCCGACGCGGTTCAGCTTGATCCCAAAGATCTCGGCGATCCCGTCGCGGGCGATGCGCGTTGCGTCCTGAAGCGTCACGAGGCTTTCATCGACGGACACGGGTGAGGCATGGCGTGCTGTCAGGGCGGCGATGTCGTCGAGCGACTCGCAGGGCTGTTCGATCATCACGTTGAGGTCTTCGACCGCGCTCATCACGCGCAACGCCTGCTGGCGCGTCCAGCCGCGATTGACGTCGTAGAGCATGATATCGCCCGGCTGGCGCAGGCTCTCGACGTCGCGGATGCGGGTGATGTCGCGCTCCACATCGCCGCCGATTTTGACGGAATGCGCGATGTAGCCGCGCTGCCTATAGCGGTCGATGACGTCGCGCGTTTCCTCTACGGTCTTGGCTCCGACAGATGACGCAATGGGGCGCGGTGTACGGGATCCGCCGCCCATGAGATCGGCGATGGGCAACCCGGCCGCCTGTCCGGCAATATCCCAACAGGCCATGTCGATGGGGCTTTTGGCATAGAGATGGCCGGGCAGGGCGAGGTCCATGGCGCGTTCCACGTCGAGTACCCGGCGCGGGTCGAGACCCAGCACAAAATGCGCCATGGTTTCGATCCCGGCGCGGATGCCCGGCCCATGCGCGGGCACGTAGGTATGCCCCCACGGCGTGCCCTCACCCCAGCCGACGAGGCCCTCGTCGGTTTCGATTTTCACGAGTGTCGCGTCGAGGACTTCGAACTTTAACCGACCGCCGGAGAGCCAATAGGGATGTTCCAGCGGCAGGTCGATTTGGTAGGCTGTGATGCGTTTGATCTTCACGCTGCATACTCCGCCACGGGGGCACCGAGGCTTTCGAAATCGGGGGTGACGCCCATGCCGGGCGTGTCTGGCGTATAGAGGTGCCCGTTTTCGGTCCATGCGCCGCCTACCCCGGTGGAGCGCGTGTTGTAGTTCATCAAATCCGTGGTGTTTTGCAGGTAGTCGGGCGGTGTAGAGGCCGCGAAATGCGCGAGCGTTGCGCTGGCGATTTCCCCGCCCCAGGTGTCTTCGGCTACCACGGGGATGCGGTTGTCGATCAGGAAATCGCGCACACGACGTGCCTTGGATAACCCGCCGAGGTTCGAGATTTTCAGGCAGCATATCTCAGCGCCGCGATCCGCGACGATGCGTTGGGCAGCGGCCATGCCGGTGACGCATTCATCGAGCTTCATGGGTTGCTCGGCCACGCGGCGGACTTGCTGGCATTCCTCGTAGGTTCGACAGGGTTGTTCGAGGATGTAGTCGAGGTCTTTGGTGGCCCGCGCCACGCGGATCGCATTGTCGACGCGCCAGCCCTGGTTCGCGTCTGCCATGGCCTTTTCGCCCGGCTCCAGCAGCGCAACGCCTGCGTGAATGCGGTCTATGTCGCGCGACCAATCACTGCCGACCTTGATCTGGAATTGCCGGTAGCCGTCCGCGCGGTAGCGCTGCATTTCGGCGATCGTCTCGTCAGTCGCCTTCTGTGGGGCCACACGGTACATAGGCGCCCCGTCCGTGAGCTTGCCGCCCAAGAGCATCCAAACCGGCTGATCTGTTGCCTTGCCCAAGATGTCCCAACACGCCGCGTCGAAGGGGGCCTTGGCGTAGCCGTGACCCTGGATCGTGGCGTCCATCAGCCGCTCAATGACCGCAACCTGACGCGGGTCCTGGCCCAGCAGGACAGGGGCGATGATGCGGGCGAGGGCCTCGACACCTTCCGAGTGGGCGATCATGTAGTTTTCACCGCATGGGGTGAATTCCCCGCAGCCCTGCAGCCCCGCATCGGTGTCGATCACCACGACCGATGCCATGGCGGTTTCAATCGCGTTGCCAGCGCCCCAACCGTAGCTGCCGCCCACATAGGGCAGCGGCGTCTTGAAGACACGGATGCGGGTGATCTTCATGCGCGCAGCATCTTCGGCAACCCGTCCATGCCAGCCCCGCGCCAGACAACGTAGGACAAAAACGGCTGATCGAGAGTAATCATGAGATGCGGCTGGTGGCTGGAGTGGGCGCGCCCCTGGCCGGGCCGCAGCATCAAATTGGATGCTCCTTTGGCAGAGAAAACCGCGCTGCCTGCGAGGGTGAAGTAGAGCTCTTCGGCCTCATGATCGTGCCAGTCATAGGTCAACCCTGGGCCCCAAAAGCCGAGATAGCCGCGCAGTTTGTTCGACTGAAAATGCCCGCCGGGGCCAAAGAGCTCCACATAGCCATAGGTGTCCAGAAACTCGCGCCCGACTTCCTCCTCGCTATAGGTCTGCTTCCAGTGCAGGAGCGGAGCCGCCGCGCGCAGGGCCTTGATCGCTGGCGCAGTGCTTCGCGTACCGCGCAGGGATCTGACGCCGAGTGTGTTCGAAGCAGGAACCTGAGCCGCGATGACCTGTTGTTCGGACAGGTCATCGGGCCAAGGCGCATAGTCATGGAGCATCGGCGTTGCCTCGTGCAGACGCCGGATCGTCATCAGCAGTTTGCCGATGGCGCTCACGGCACCACCACGATGTTGCCCGTGTGCTTTTTCTCGATGAAAGCCTGCTGCCCTGCATGAAAGTCTTCCAGCGGGTAGGTCGCGGCGAGCATGGGTTTCACTTCGCCAGCTTCGATGTATTTCACAAGGTTCTGGAAGATCTCAGGCGGGTTCACGGTGGACCCGTAGAAGCTCAGATCCATGAGATAGAGCGTGCGCACGTCAAGCGACACGATCGGTCCGGCGATGGCACCTGAGGTGACATATCGGCCTCCGCGATCCAGCGCATCGATGAGCGTGCCGAAATAGTCGCCCGCGACGATATCCGCGATGACGGTGACCTTGTCCGTTCCGATGGCGTCTTTCAGGGCTGCGCCGAGGTTTTCAGGCGCACGGGGCAGGATCGCGTCGGGGCCCATTTGGGCCACGTCTTCGTGTTTGGCGGGGGAGGCCAACGCCACCACCCTGGCACCGCGCCGCTTGGCAAGCTGGATCAACGCGCCGCCGACACCGCCCGACGCCCCGGTGACAAGGACCGTATCATCGGCGCTCACGCCTGCCTTGGTCAGCATTCCTTCGGCTGTGGAATAGGAGCACGAAAACGTCGCGAGCTCTGCGTCGCTGAGGTCGCTTTCGACTGCCGCCACGTTGCGCCAATGGGTGACGCAGTATTCTGCGTAGCCGCCATCCGCCTCGGAGCCGAAATAGCCAGTCTTGTGCATGTTCAGCGGATCATCCCAGTCCCGCAGCCAGTTGTCGGTGATGATGCGCTTGCCGATCAGTGACTGGTCCGCATCTGCGCCGGCCGCCACCACATGGCCACAGACATCGGCCCCTTGGATCCGGGGAAACTGGATGCCGTCGCCGCCCCAGGTGTTTTCCTGGTCGCCGTCCAGGGATTCGTAGGCCCCGCCGGTCGTCGCCTCCGTGACGCTCTTGGAATACCACCCAGCACGCGTGTTGACGTCCGTGTTGTTCATGCCAGTGGCCGCAACATTGATCAGGACCTGATCAGGGCCGGGCGTTGGCACGGGCCATTCGGCCTCGAATTCAAGGGCGTCGAGATCGCCGTGTCGTTTCAGGACAACGGCACGCATGGTGGCGGGGATGGTGGTCATTGAGCAGGCTCCAGGATCGCGTCAGTGCGCGGGAGCCGGCTTTC
>JBCDKE010000035.1:0-29711 GCA_038747015.1 Pseudomonadota bacterium | reverse complement strand
CGGTGATGTGACATGGTTCTCCGGGCTTCGGCAAAGGAATGTCACGCGCCCCGCGGCTCTGTGCGTGATGCACTTCTTCAACCACCAAACGCATCACCGTGGACAGGCGCATGCGATGTTAACAGCGGCAGGGGCAACGCCGGACGACACCGATATCGTCGCGATGCCTCGCGCGATGTAGGTACCGCGATGGATACCCTACCAACAGGCAGCGCACGCCTCGTTCATCAGCAGTCGATCGAGGACCGGCTCGTCGACTATTGTCGCCATCTCGATGAAATGGACCTGGAAGCCCTTGTACAGTGTTTCACCGAGGAGTGCCGGGTGACCTATGGCCCTGATCAGAGATTGGAGGCGAACGGACGGGATGCCCTGAAGACTTCGCTTGCCCGAATGTGGCGATGGCGGCGCACAGCGCACCATCTTTGTAACGTGCGGGTTTGGTTTGATGGATCAGAGCGCGCTTCTGCGGAAAGCGCCGTCTGGGCCTGGCACGAGGCGCAAGATGGATCGCACGCAGAGGTATACGGCGTTTATCGGGATCGCTTGATCCACAGTGAGGACGGCTGGCTTATTCGTCAGCGAAGCATGTTGATGCGCGGTGCAACCGAGAGTTTTTGGTTGCCAATACCCGAAGCGTACCGCCACCCACCACCGCCAGGTTGGGCTGCGCCAGAAGGGCTCGACCTTTAGCCCCAAGCATCCCGGGGCGGCCGCCATTGGGCCACCCCGTTCGTGCGAAGGTTACGGGTTCAGTTCGCCATGAATGCTTCGAAACGTTCCTTAAAGTCAGTCGCTTCCGGCTGGTCGGTTAGGATCACGTCCCAGCTTTTGCGCGCGGACTCCATGAACGGGGCAAGATCGGGCTCAAGGATTTCAACGCCTGCCTCGGCGGCTGTTACAAGACCCGCATCTGCCAAACCGTCATGGGCTTCGATGCCGACGGCAATCGCTTCGACAGCGGCGGTTTGGATAAGCTCCTGCACATCCGCGGGCAGACCGTCCCACCAGGATTTCGACAGTACAAACACCGTGGTCGACTGGTGGGCCTTGGTTAGCGTGTAGGTGTTCACAGCCTCATAGAACCCGTCAGCGACGATGGCGTCGGGCGAGATTTCGAGCGCGTCCACGACATTGTTCTGGATGGCCATGAAGAGCTCGCCGTAGGACATAGGCGTCGGCTGGGTACCCATCGCTTTATACGCCTCGACAAATCCCGGCGTCGGCAAAACCCGGATCTTAAGACCCTCCATATCGTCGATTGTTTCGACGCGTGCTGGCGCCTTCGTTGCGACCGAGCGTTCATATATCGAGCCGAAGCCCACACCATACATCCCGAATTCGTCCAGAAGATCGAGCATCTCTCGGCCCATGTCGCTTTGCAGCACTTCATAGGCCTGTGCCTTATCCTCGAAGAGATAGGGTAGAGACAGCACGCGGTAGGCGGGAACGACAGTCTCGAGCGTCGAGCCGCCGACCATTCCGCCCGTCAGAATGCCGGTACGCATAGACTGGATCGCGCGGCCTTCGTTCCCGGCCTGACCGCAGCACTGGATTTCCACGGCAATGTCGCCGCCCGAGCGCTCTTCCACCAGGCTTTTGAACTCGTTCAGGATCACTTGATACGGGCTCGTATCGCTAAGCACATGGGCCAGCGTCATAGAATAGGTCTGAGCATGCGCAACGCCCGCAGACAGCGCGGCGAAGGCGGCAGCGCCAATGAGATTTTTCAACATCATCGTACAGTTATTCTCCCTGTTGTTTATCGGAGCAGTGCGAGCGAAATGCTCGGAACATAGGTGATGATCAAAAGGTTCGTGATCAGCACCGCGAGAAACACCGAGAGCGGACGCATCAGTTGCTCCATACTGATGCGCGCTATCCCGCACGCGATGAAAAGGTTGACACCAACGGGGGGCGTCACCATGCCAACCGCCAGGTTGACGATCATGATCAAGCCGAAATGGATCGGCTCGATACCGTAGCTGACGGCAATCGGCGAAAGGATCGGGCCCAGGATTACGATCGCCGCGAACGTTTCCATGAACATGCCGACGATCAGCAGGAAGATGTTCACGAGGAGAAGGAAGTAGATCGGGTTTTCTGTGACTGACGTCAGCAGCATTCCGAGCTGCTGTGGGGCACGCAGGAGGTGCAGGGCAAAGGCGAACATTGCCGCGAAGGCCACGATGATCATAACAACGGAGGATGTGACCGCCGCGCTCGCAAAGATCCGCGGCAGGTCGCGCAGACTAAGCTCACGATAGACACCGAGGCCGAGGAAAAGCGCGTATCCGACGGCCACGACTGCTGCCTCGGTCGCGGTGAAAATACCGCCGAAGATGCCACCAAGGATGATGACCGGCATAAAGAGAGATAGTGAGGCCTGCCAGAGGCTGCGCCCCACCTCGGTTGCCCATGGCCCGAACTGAAAGGGCTGACGTTCGCCATAGCCCATGATCCATGCAACAAGGATCGCAGTCGTCATAAGCGAGACCCCGATCATGAGACCGGGAAGAAAGCCTGCGATGAACAGATCCGTTATCGAGATCCCCGTGATCACGCCGTAGATCACCATCGCCACCGATGGCGGAATGATTACACCAAGCTCGCCCGATGAGGCGGTGGTCGCCGCGCTGAAAGGGCGTGGATACTTTTGCTTTTCCATCTCGGGGATCAGCATCGATCCGATGGCTGCCGCAGTCGCAGCGGATGAGCCCGAGATTGTGGCAAAGAGCATCGAGGTCATCACCACGGCTGCAGCTAGCCCACCGCGCACCCAGCTGACCAGGGCCTTCGCGAACTCAACGAGGCGGCCGGCGATTCCGCCATGCTGCATCAAACGACCAGCGAGCACGTAAAGCGGGAGCGCCATGAGCGCGAAGCTATCGAGCGACTCGAAGATAACTTGCGGGATGGCGATGAATGGAACGTTGCGCTCAATCAGCGTTGGGATCGCTGCCAGGCCGAGGGACATAGCGATTGGGACGCTAAGTACAAATAGCCCCAGTAGGACAAGAACAAGGAGGAGCATGCTAATCCTCCGGCGCGAAGTCGGAAGCGAAGCGGATGTCCCGCCCTTCAACAATCGTCTCGGCGATCAGCGCCAGCGAATTGAGGATCATAAGCACCATGCCCACCGGCATCGCCAGATAGACCCAGTCTTTGGTGATCCCCATCACAGGGCTCGTCTCAGACCGGCCGAGTTCGAGAAACTCGATCCCGACAGAGAACAAAAGTCCGAAAAATGCAATGCTCAGCAGGATAACCGCGTACTTGATCGGGATGCCGGCGCGAGGCGGCAGCTTTCGGATTCCGAACTCGAGCGCAATCATGCGGGCATGTCGCACACCAACCGCGGCGCCAAGGAAAACCATCCAGATCAGGGTGTAACGGGCCAGTTCCTCTGTCCATGGAGCAGATATGTTAATCCCTGCTGCAGTAAGAACAAATCTAACCAGAACCTGCCCCATCACGGCCATGGCAACCAGTGCGAGCAGAGCCGCAACGATCCCTGTCACGGCTACGTTCAGACCATCCATGACACGAACGAAAAGCCGCACACCTGACCTCCCCGCCCAGTTGAGGCGGTCCAGGTTGCAGGTGGATCGCCATGTGCCTGAGCAGCTTAAGGTGATTCAATATGTGCGCAAGACAAATGTTTGTTCGTAATGCGCACAGACCGCGAGATTAGCCTTGCACGCGCACCCAGTCCGCTAGTTCCGCGTGGGTTGGTATCCATACGGGACCGCGCGCCTTTGCGTGGCGGATCAATTCTTCCAAAATCCAGATGCGCGAGCGGTACCCGATCACGAAGGGATGGAAGACCAGCTGACACACCCCGCCCTCTTCAAAGGCGACGTCAAACTCCCGCAAGAAGATGTCGAGCACATCTTTGGGCGGTGTCCAGGGCCGTGTGGGCGGATTGCGATTAAACAAAAGATAAACAGCGTCGTCGCGCACCCAATCCACTGGGATCTCCACCAACCCGGACGGCTGGCCATTGCACAACAGCTCATAACAGCTGTCATCAGCCATCAGGCTACTGTCGTAGGAGAACCCTTCTTCGGCCACGAGTTCCACGGTATGCGCGCTCAGATCCCAGTTCGCGGCGCGGTGCCCGACGGGCGTCTGGCCAGCGAGCTTGGTAAGCGTCTCGCGAGACCGCTGCAAAAGCTCTCGCTCGGTCTCGCGATCGAGCAGGGATGTGTTCTCGTGGATCCAGCCGTGCACGCCAATCTCGTGGCCGCCCGCCACGATGGGGGTAAGGGCATCTGGATCGATTAAACCAGCCACGGCAGGCACGAAGAATGTCGCGCGCGCATTGAACCGGCCCAGCACGTCGAGCACCCGAGGTACGCCGCGCCTGCGCCCGAACTCGCCCCAAGCTATGCGCCCGACGGCGGCCTTGCCTGCGCCGAGTTCAAAGGTTTCGTGATCGCAGTCGAAGGACAGTGCTAGGGCGCATTTCGCACCGTCCGGCCACGTTTTCGGGGTCAGCGCGCGGCCCGCGCGGACGCGGTTGACGGCGGCCCGCCATTCGTCTTCCGGTGTTTCCCAAGGGCGGTCGGGGTTCATCGCCCGAGCGTCGTCTCGACCGCCTGTGCCAAAGCATCGACGACCTGATCAACCTCGCCCTTAGTGATGCAGAGCGGTGGCGCGAGGCCTATGATGTTTCCTTCGGGCATAGCCCGTGCCATCACGCCGAGCCGGGCCATTTCGGCCACGATCTGAGGGCCGACGGTCATCGGCGCGAACCATTTGCCGGCCGCTGGGTCAGCCATCAGCTCGACCGCAGCCAAGAGCCCAACACCGCGCACTTCAGCGACGTTGGGGTGATGTGCAAGACGGTCCGTGAGACTTTCCAAAAGGTACGCTCCGGTTGCGGCGGCGTTGTCAATAAGGCCGAGGCTATCCACCAGATCAAGCGTCGCCACACCGGCGGCGGCGCCAATCGGGTGGGCCGAATAAGTCCAGCCATGGCCCAACGGCCCGAATTCATCGGTGCCTGTCATCAGCACATCAAAAACCCGCTGCGAGATAATCGAGCCCGAAAGAGGCGCGTAAGCTGAGGTCAGCCCTTTAGCGATCGTCATGAAATCGGGGCGCAGGTTGCACAGGTCGGAGCCGAACATCACCCCCGTCCGGCCAAACCCTGTCACCACCTCATCAGCGATCAACAGAATGTCGTTGGCCTCAAGCACTTGTTGCACCAGGTCCCAGTAGCCCGGTGGCGGCGGAATGATACCCCCGGTGCCCAGCACAGGTTCCCCAATGAATGCGGCGATTGTTTCAGCCCCTTCGCGGGCGATCAGCGCCTCCAACTCGGCGATCAGGAAATCGGTAAAAGCCGCCTCGTCCATGTCGCGATCGGGGCGGCGCAGGAAGTGCGGGGTATGGGTGTGCAGGAACCCGTCGAGCGGCAAGTGAAAGCGGTCGTGATAGACCTTCAGGCCCGTCATCGACCCCGACACGAGGCCGGAGCCATGATAGGCGCGCCAGCGGCTTATGATCTTCTTTTTCTGAGATTTGCCACGCAGGATGTTGTAATGCCATGCAAGTTTGATGTTCGTCTCATTTGCATCCGAGCCGGATAAGCCAAAATAGACGCGGGCCATATGGTCGGGCGCGCGATCCATCACCATCTTGGCCAGCCGGATCGCGGGTTCGTTTCCGTGCCCGGCGAAGGCGTGGAAATACGCAAGGTCATGGGCCTGTTTTGCGATGGCGTCGGCGATCTCAGCCCGCCCATAGCCTGCATTCACGCAATAGAGTGCGGCGAAAGCGTCGAGATATCGGTTGCCGTCGCGATCGGTGATAAAGACGCCTTCGCCACCGGTGACGATACGACCGGGTGCGTCCCCACGGGCGTGTTGGGCCGTGTGCGTCGTCGGGTGCAGCAAAAAATCGCGGTCCCATGCGGCGAGTTCATCATTTCGGCGATCGAGCTCTAGCGTCATATTAGGCTCTCCAAACGAGTGTTTGCGATCAGTTCGGGCACGCTTGCCTGATTCGGCAAACCAAGCAGAAAGGCAACCATGGCGGCGATGGTTTCGGGTTGGATACGCTGATCTTTGGGTGTCACGCCTGGGATGTTGGCGATCAAGTCGGTGTCCGTAGCGCCGGGGCAGATTGCAGTGGCGCGCACCCCGTCCTCCCACCCTGCGAACCGCGCGGCCTGTGTCATGGCAAGCAAGGCATGCTTGGTCATGGTGTAGCCGACTGACACGCCTTCGCGGTAGCGCTTGGCATCGGTAGAGGCGATGTTGATGACACGGCCCGCGCCGGTCACCTTCAGATGCGGCAGGGCCGCGCGGATGAGACGAAACGGGGCTTTGACATTTACCGCCCACATATCATCGAGATCGGCCTCGTTGCCGGTGTAGAAGTCAACCGTGCGCAATATGCCCGCATTGTTGATGAGGGCGTCCAATTGGCCGAACTGTTTAATCGTACCCGACATCCAGGGATCCGCGGTTTCCGGCACAAATGCATCGAAAGGAAATGCTGCAAGGCGATCCTCAGGGGCCTCGAACCGGCTGGCCTGTCCAAGATCGCGAAGCCCGATTGAGACGGCCCAGCCGTCGGCCAACAAGCGTTGAGTGATGGCTGCCCCGACGCCGCGGCCACCGCCAGACACCATGGCGACCTTCATCAGAAAAGCCCCTGATACACACCGCCATCGTTCACGATGTTCTGGCCCGACATGAACCCCGCCTGCGCCGAACAGAGATAGGCGATCAAGTCCCCGCATTCCGACGGATCGGCAAAGCGGCCCGCCGGGCACGTCTCAAGCCGGTTCTGGACGATGGCCTCATAAGTCGTGTTGCCACGTTTGGCGTGGCCGTGGAGGTTCGTGTGCAACGCATCCGTGTCAAATAACCCCGGACAAACAGTGTTGATTGTCACGTTGTGGGGTATGAGATCCCGCACCATTGCGGCTGTTGCTCCTGAAAGGGCCAGGCGGGCGGCGTGGCTGTGCGCAAACCCGACTTGCGGGAATTTAATGAAGCTCACAGACATATTGATAATGCGCCCGAACTTCCGCTCGACCATTCCGGGGGCGACTTTCTGGATCATCTCGACCGACGACAGGAAATGCACATCGAGCCAGTAGCGCCAATCCTCCGCGGTGATCTGGTCATAAGGTGTCGGCACCTGACGCACACCGGGATTGTTGACAAGAATATCGGGAGTGCCCGCGCTGTCGAACAGCGCCTGGCGCGTCTCCGGCTCATTGAAATCGGCGGCGACTGTTTTGACCGTGACGCCGAACTCGTCGCGGATCGCCTTGGCAGCCTCGTCGAGCGCGTCGGCTGAGCGTGCGTTCATAGTGAGGTTCACACCCTCGCGCGCCAGGGACCGGGCCGTTGCAAGGCCAAGGCCCCGGCTTGCGGCGGTGACGATTGCGGTTTTTCCCGTTAGTCCGAGGTCCATGGATCAATAGCCTTTGTCATTCCTGTCACGCGACCTTGGCGGGCCGCGTGATCAGTTTGTCGATGCCTTCGTGTAGACCCGTCAGAGCATCACCGCCCAGCGGGCGCAGTGGGGGCCGTGGGGGGCCACCGCCTGCCAGCCCGAGGTAATCCATCGCAGCTTTGGTCGCCGGATAAAGCGTGCGCCCGTCGCTGGTGAAAAGGTGTGTCATCGCAATTCCCGTTTCCTGCAGCGCCCATGCCTCGCCCATACGCCCAGCTTTTGTTGCATGCCACAGGTCCAGACAGCCTGGGCCCCAGACATTCGGGAAACAGTCTATCAGACCATCCGCTCCGGCGAGCGTCGCCGGCACGCCGTAGACGGATGAAGGGCCGCAAAACACGCGGATGCGATCTTTTGTGCGGATCAGCGTGTCCTGAAAGCTGTTCCAGTCACCGCTCGATTCTTTGATGCCCACAACCTTGTCGAGATCGGCCAACCGGTCGGCTATCGCGGGGGTGATCGCGTTCCCTGCGTTTCCAGGGATATTGTACAACAGGATTGGCAAAACCGCTTCAGCATTCACTGCTTCGAAATGCGCAAGCATCTCGGTTTCAGTCAGCCTAGCAAAGTAGGCCGGCATTACGAGTACGCCGTCAGCGCCCGCCTCTTTCGCCGCATGGATCTGTTCAATGATTTCGCCTTCACGGATCGATCCCGTACCCACAATGGCGGGCCCGCGGCCCCGGCAAGCCGCAACCGTCAGCTTTGCGAGATGCGCGCGCTCTGGCAGTTTGAGCGACCAAAACTCTCCTGTGCAACCAGCTGCAACGATGCCGGTTGCGCCCTCTTCAAAAAGGCGATCGACGTTGGCCGCGAAGGCCTCGTCATCAATCGTCAGGTCATCGCGAAACGGGGTTGTGACTGCGGGCATAGGGCCTGCCCAATCGACACTCGTTCTGTCCAACTCGCCTCCTCCTCGTTTTCGCGCGCACTAGTGGGCGGCATTTATAATTGCAGGTGTCTCATTCGATGCCATCGGACGATTGAGGCGTTCACCGGACGCACCTGCCGCGAAAACATGCGCCTTAGTGATGTCCACCTGGCACTCGATCGGTGCGCCGGCTTGCCAGATCCGTTCCGACGTCACGCGTCCTGTGAGACGCATGTCTTCGCCAATCTTGGCGACTACGATGTTTTCATGGCCGGTCTGTTCGACAACCTGAATCGAGCCCGAAATCGGCCCGTTGCCGAACATCACGTCTTCGGGCCTTACGCCAAGGCATGCCGCGCCAGCCGTTGCAGCCTCGAGGAGAGGCGGGCACTTCAGGGAGATACCGGGGGCGTTGAAGTGCCAGGCGCCGTCAGACTGACTCAACTCCCCATCGATCAGATTCATCGCGGGCGTACCGATGAAGCCCGCTACGAACCGGTTCGCCGGTTCCCGGTAGACAAGTGTCGGGGGCGCAAACTGCTGCAACCGCCCGCCTTCCATAACCGCGATGCGGTCCGACATTGTCATCGCTTCGAGCTGGTCGTGGGTCACATAAACCATCGTGCGGCCCAAACGGCGGTGCAGTTCCACCAATTCCACCCGCATGTAGCCCCGCAGCTTGGCATCAAGGTTCGAAAGCGGTTCGTCTAGCAAGAACACTTTGGGATCCCGAACGAGCGCCCGGCCCAAAGCAACCCGCTGTTGCTGGCCGCCGGACAGCTGGCGCGGTTTGCGCGACAACAGCTCGGTCAACTGCAAAAGCTCGGCCGTCTTTCTGACCATCGCCCCGCGTTCGGATTTGGGCACCCCGCGTTTCTTGAGAGGGTAAGCAATATTATCGGCGACTGTTAGATGCGGGTAGAGCGCGTAGGACTGGAAGACCATCGCAATGTCGCGCTCACCCGGCGCGAGATCGTTCACGACGCGCCCACCGATACCAATGGTACCAGACGTTGGGAACTCCAAGCCGGCCAGCATGCGCAAGGTCGTTGTCTTGCCACAGCCAGAAGGCCCGAGGAGCGACACGAACTCCCCCTCATCAATCGACAAGTCAAGCTCGTGGACAGCGGTGAAGTCGCCAAAGGATTTGACCACCTTGTCAAAGTCGACGGCCGCCATGCTCTACCCTTTTACGCCACCCGCGCCGAAGCCGCGGGTCAGATAACTCTGGAGAAATGCGAAAACTATAATGAGCGGAACGCTCATCATCACTGAAGCAGCCATTAGGAGCGACCATTCGATGTTGAAACTCGAGACCAGCATGTTCATCACGCCCGTCGTCAGCGGTCGAGCGGAGTCCGAGTTCACGAGCACAAGCGCATAGAGGTACTCGTTCCATGACAGGATGAAGGTGAAAAGCGCGGTGGAAATGATGCCCGGCAGGAGCTGGGGCAGGATAACGTCGACAAAAGCGCCCATCCGGGTGGCGCCATCCACCAGCGCCGCGCTTTCTAGGTCTTCGGGTATGCCCGCCATAAACGACCGCAAGAGCCACAGCGCATAGGGAAGTGCAAAGGTTGTGTAGGCAATCACCAGCGAGAAGATCGTGTTCGACAGCCCCATGCTCACCAGCATTAAGTAAAGCGGAATAATCAGGACCACCGATGGCAGGAGGTAGGTGAAGAGCACCAAGAATGCGAGGCTCTCACGCCCGCGATACTTGAACCGGACAAGGCTGTAGGCCCCGATCGTCGAGATGGCCACCACGACGAGGGTCGTGGAGACTGATAGGATGACAGAGTTTTTGAAGTAGCCCAGAAACGGCGTTTCGTTGATTAGTCGGATATAGTGCTCAAACGTCACGGTTTCTGGCAGGAAAGTTGGCGGGCGGCGAAACAACTCGAACTGCGGCTTGATGCTTGTGACGAGCATCCAGAACAGCGGGAAGGCGACCGCCAGCACAATACCCCAGGCAAAGAGATTGAAGGCGATGCGGCGGATCACGTGTCTTCCTCCTGCCGCGTGCGGCGGATGTAAATGACCATGAACACGAGCATGATCAGCATCATTACAACGGCATAGGCCGCCGCCATGCCCATCTGGTTGAGCGCGAATGCCTCCTTGTAAACCAAGAGCGGCAATGTCTGGGTCGAGGTGATCGGACCGCCGCCGGTCAGCAAATAGATCAAGTCAAATTCTTTGAAGTCCCAGATCGCGCGCAGCATGATGATCACAACCAATACATCACGCAGTTGCGGCAGCGTCACGTCGAAGAACCGGGCGATCGCGCCCGCGCCGTCAATTCGTGCCGCCTCATAGAGCGCGTCGGGGATCGTTTGCAGCCGGGCGAGAACGGCAATGACCACGAAGGGAAAGAACTTCCAGGCGCCCACCAAAATCACAGAGATCATGGCGTTGGGCATCGTCCCGAGGTAGTCGAGCGGAAACTCGATTAGCCCCGCGACGATCATCAGGTGGTTCAGAATGCCGTAGAGGTCATTGAACAGCCACTTCCAGACGAGCACCGCCACGACCGTCGAGATGAAATAGGGAAACAGGATCAGCGACCGGGCAAGGCTCCGAAACCAGATATTCTGATGCAGAACAAGCGCCATCCCGACGCCAAGGATGATCTGCAAGGTCAATGTCCCGACCGTCCAGATCAGGTTGTTGCGCAACGAAGTCCAGAACTCCTCCCTGACCAGGAGCGTTCGGTAGTTGTCGAGACCGACCCAATCGCCCTCGAGAGTTGGCGTGAAGATTGAGAATAGCGACAGATAGATCGCGGACACCAGCGGATACACGATAACGGCACAGAACACGAGCACAGTCGGCGCGATGAGCATAAGCCCAAGCGCAGCGTAGCGGCGTTCAAGAACGGTTTGTGATACCTGCATGGTTCGCGCGCTCACCGCCGGGTCGGGTCCGGCGGTGAGCCTAGCTTTTGGGGCGTCAGGACGCCATGATCTCTTCGATGGTCTGCGAGGCGTCGCTCAGGGCCTCGTCAACGTTGTCGCCGTTGAGGACGACACGGCCAACCATCTCAGAAATCACGTTGGAGCCGATGATTTCACCCGCTTTCGAGTTAGACGCGTGTTCCGCCGACTCGTAGCCTAGGTTGAACCCGCCAGCCGCTGATGCTGCCATCAGGTCAACCTCCGGCTTGTATTTCTGGATGATCTCATTGTTCTGATACTCTGGATTTTCGGAGATCGAACGAAGGATCGGCAGCACGTGGCCAGGCGCAGCGTGGAGTTGTTTGATGTAACCTTCGGGATCGAAGAGGAAGGCCGCGAACTGCTTGGCCGCCTCCTTGTTTTGCGACTGTGCCGGGATGAACACTGATGCAAAGTCGTTGAACGTCCACGGCGCAATATCCGTCGACATCCGCGGGTAGGTCACACAAGTGATCTGATCGGCCAGCGGCGGGTTCTGGTCATTGACGTTGATGAGCACACGACCGGTATAGATACCCGTCGCCGTCGCGCCCGACACGAATGCCGTCAGGCTTTCGCCCCACGAGTAGTTCGTTGCCCCCGGCGGGCAGTACTCACGCATCTCCTTGTAGAATTCGAGCGCGTTGCGCGTGCCTTCGTTGTCGAGATTAACCTGAAGGTCGGGCGTGAAGACCTGGCCTCCGGCCTGATGGATAAAGCCGATGAAGATCAGCGATGTCATCGAGTTCCGGCCATAGGGTAGCGGCGCGCCGAACAGCCCACCTGTCTGCATCGCCTGTACAGCGTTGCGCAGTTCGTCCCAGGTTTCCGGCACCTTATCGAGCTCGGCCTGCTCCATTAGATCGCGGCGCACCCAGAGCATATTGGCGGCCGAGTTGCCAATGCCGGTTGCGCAGAAGTTGCCGTCCTCCGCCAGGAAGACGTTGTTGGCACCGGGATAATAATTGTCGGTGCCGATCGCCTCGATAACGTCGTTGAACGGCTCCAACAGACCGTTCGCATAATAAGTCTGCGCCGCGAAGGACGGCAGATGCGTAACGATATCCGGCACCTCGCCGGACGAAAACGCCGCCGCAAGCTGGGGCGCGTATCCTTCGTCCGAGGTTCGTTCAAACACGACATCAATGCCGGTTGCGGCTTTGAAGGCCTCAATCTGAAACTCATAGGCGGCAGCCTGAGCCGGCGCGCTTTGCGGCGACCACCAGCGCAGCGGTTCAGTTTGGGCAAGCGCGGCGCGCGGCAATCCGGCCAATGCAGAACTCGCGGCTAGGCCAGCCAAGGCCGCGCGACGGGTTATTCCGTTTCCGTTCCAACGAGTGTTTGCCATTTTTTGGATGCCTCCCTGAGAGATATAATTGTTCACATAGCGCACTCTTGTTCGATATAACCGTGTTTGCCGCGAGTCGTGCAACACATTTCTGCCGATTTCACAGGGCATCTACCTACGATTGTCTTTCCAGCGCGGATTAAGGCACCATGGCGCAGCATTCGGTAAGAGGATTAGATGACCGGCAAGGTAGCGGACACCGAACATCCAGAAAAATCGGCGCGGCAGAAGTCCGCAGCGCAAACAGGATTGATGACGGCGGCTCCGGATTGGAGCGATGATTCAGACGCAGCCGGGGTGAATCCGCGAGACTACGTGAGTTCCCTTGCTCGCGGGCTTGAGGTTCTACGGGCCTTCAACCGTACCGGGCGCAAAATGACCTTATCCGAAGTTGCGGCTGAAACTGGTAACACACGTGCTGGCGCCCGCCGCATTTTGCTGACGCTTGTGCGTGAAGGCTATGCCGTCGCTGACGGAAAGCTGTTTGACCTCACACCTCAGGTGCTGGAGCTCGGCTATTCTGTTCTCTCGTCAAAAGGCGTTTGGGATATTGCACGCCCGTTTATCGATCACCTGTCAGACGAGATACGAGAGTCAGTATCCGCAGCCGTCCTCGACAAGTTTGACGTCGTTTATGTCAGCGGCGCGCAATACCATAGGGTAATTAGTGTCGGCATAACCGTCGGCGCGCGCTTTCCCGCCGCAAACACTGCCAACGGGCGCGTGCTTCTAGCCGCCCAGCCAAAGGAAACGTGGGCTGGGATGATCCAAAATGTGCCGCTCAACCGGATGACAGATCGCACAGTCACCGATCGAGACGAATTTAGACGCATTCTCGAAGATGTGCGCGACAAGGGGTGGTGCCTCGTCGATCAGGAGCTTGAGATTGGCCTGATGTCGATTGCAGTTCCAGTCCACAGTAGCACCGGTGCGCTGGTTGGTGCGATCAATGTTGGCGTTCCGAGCGTGCGGACGACGGCTGACACGATGGTAAACCTCATCCTTCCCAAGCTTCAGGAAACGGTCGAAAACATCTCGCGCGCCCTTAAACACTAGGGATCGCAAACCGGGCAGGCGTAAAAGGAGCTGGATCAGCCGGAGGGTCCTTCCCCAGCACTGTCGCTGCCGCCATCTGTGCAACCAGAGGGCCCAGCGTGTAGCCTGCGTCCCCGGGAACCGCCAGTGTCACCCGCGGGTGTTGCGGAAGGCGACCAATGATTGATGCCCCGTCTGCCGTTGTGTTCATGCCTGCCCATGTTCGAATGATCCGCAATCGGCCAATTGGCGGAACCAACCGCGCGGCCAGCGCCACGTTGCCCAGAAGTGAGCTTGCCCGTACCGATGGCACCGCGCCCGCGCCCCGATCGTCCGCGGGCCAGCCGCCGCCGATGACGATCTGGCCCGATTTAAATTGCTTCAGCGTAATGGAGCGTTCGGCGTGTTGAACAAGATGCTTGATCTCTTGTGCGCAAGCCTCAGTGATGTTCATGTGCAGCGGCTCGGCCTTTGTTGGTATGTCAATCCCAAAGCCTCGCACGATGTCGCCCGATCCCCAGGCGGCGGCGATAATGGTCTCAGACGCGGTGTATTCGGCTATCCGCCCTGTCGCCACCAAATGGCTATTCTGGAACTCCAGCCGCTCAACGCGATCCGAAAACATCGTAACATCGAGCTTATGGCACATGGCATGCAAGCCCTGACTTACGAGCAGCGGATTGAGTTTGCCTTCGTCCCTACAAAGCTCTGCGCCGACAATTTGGGGCCCAAGCCAAGGCACAAACTGGTCGAGCGCTGGGCGATCTAGGAGCTCGACGTCCAGGCCCTTTGCTTCCTCGCGCCTCGCTTTTTCCTCCAGAAACGTCATCTGATCAGCGCCCTCGGCGAGCATAAGCCCGCCATCCCGCGTCAGATCGCAGGGTCCGATCCGCTTTTCCAAGTCGGCCCAGACGCCTGCCGCTTGTTTGTAAAGAGGCAGCGCCGCTTCAACATTCGGTGCCTGTTCGGGAAAAAGTCGAATGAACCGGCTTTGCATCTGCACGTGCAAACTACCAGCATTCGCATCGCTTCCAGCATTGTGGCCAGCGTCAACAACAGCAACAGACGCCCCGTCGCTTGCGAGTTCGATCGCTGCAACAAGCCCCACAATCCCGCCGCCGATGACCAGAACGTCAAAGGTCGCCATCAAGCGCCTCTTGCGCGGCGAGTATGCTGGCAATGCTGACCGGCTTCAGTGGAACGCGGGGGGCAAAGAAACTGCGGTCTTCGATGGGTGTGCCCGAACGGTCTGCCATAAGACGAGTCGCTACCGGGCCGCAGTATCGCCCTTGACACCGTCCCATACCCACCCGGGTGGCGCGTTTCAGTGTGCCGACATGCCCAGGGTTTTTTTCGTGCCCGGCGAGAACTTCGGCCAGCGAGATCTCTTCGCACCGGCACAAGGTTGTCTTCTGGGCGCAACCTGACGGGGGGCGGGGCGAAACATCGTGGAGCTTCCAAAGGGCTCTTTGAAATCTGCGGTGCCGGCGCAGCTCCCTATGTGCGCCGAATAGATCGTAGGCATCGCCATGGCCCGTCAAAGCGGCTGCCGAACGCCCCGCAATCCGCCCCTCAACCCGCGCGGCCGGTGCACCGCCCATTCCCGCACAATCTCCGACGGCAAAAACACCCGGAACAGAGGTTTCCATGGACTCAGATCGATCACACCTTAAATGCCCGAACGAAACGTCGTAGGACATTGAGGCCCCGAGGAGGCGAAGGATTTCGTTCTGGGGATCAAATCCAGCATTCATGCACAGAACGTCGGCTTCAATGCGCTGCAAATTGCCTCGTGTGTCTGCAAACGTGGCGCGCAAACCCCGATCCAGAGCTTCTATCGATTGAAGGGTTGTGCCGTTTCGGACTGGCACGCCCTTTCGCCTTAGGCCAAGTATCATGGCCAGCCCCTTGGCCGTTAGAGCCGGATCGGCAAGGGCCATCCCGGCTGCGACCAGCGGCCTGAGAAACGGAGAGCTTGCGGCTTCCGCGACAAACGGAACCTCGGCACCACCTTGGGCGAGTTCGAGCGCGACCTGTAAATTCAGTGGGCCTGAACCACAGAAGGCAACTCGGCGCCCAGGCAAGGTCTCGTAGCTGCGCCAAAGCGTTTGGGCTGCCCCGGTTGTCATCACGCCAGGCAACGTCCAACCCGGCACCATGATTGGCCGTTCGTAGGCACCCGTGGCCACAATTGCTGTTTTGGGCCGCGCCACGAGCGCCGCGCCATCTTCTTCGGCAAGAAAAAGCGGGCCGTCGAACGCGCCCCAGATCTCAACTCCTTCAATGATGTCCGCACCGCTTGCATGCGCCCGATCGACGAGATCCGCGCCCTCTTTTTGCTGGGCATCCATCGGTGGGTTCAGAGAAGACTGTTTGTAGTACTGCCCGCCAGAGACCCGTCGTTCATCGAGTAGAACGACGTCTGCCCCCGCGCGGCGCGCCGCAATCGCCGCAGACAAGCCCCCTGCCCCACCACCGATGACAAGAACTTCAGGTTCAATGATCCGGGCGGGCTTCGGTTCCGGAAGCGTGGCGCCAAGATCGAGATGCGGAAAAGCACGTTGCGTCTCGATAACTTGGCCCGGGCACGCCTTTGTCATGCAGGCCCTTTGATTGGGGACTCCATCGATGGTTACGAGGCAGTCCTGACATACGCCCATCCCACAAAAGATGCCGCGCGAGTTATTCTTGGCCGTTTTTCGAAACGTCTTTAGACGCGCCGAGGTCAACGCGGCAGCAATGCTCTGCCCTTCCCGAACCGCAACTGGGTGCCCATCGAAGGTAAGCGTTAATTCAGTCATCGGTATCCATAGCTATGCGATCACGCGCGGCGACAAGGCGGGCGACCGCGCGGACGCGCCATGCTGCGCGTTTCGGGATCTGGTCTTTTGGAAGGCGTTGTCGACGGTCTGCGGCAACTTTGCGAACCAAGTCAGGCGTCCAGTCCACGGTTTCGCCCCGCGCCTCCCCCATCCGCCGATAGGCCGGGCCCATACGTTCGGCATGCGCGGAGATCCCGCCGGGCGTGTTCAGCTCGGCCGTCTCAAAAGGGCCGGACAAGGCCCAGCGCGGGCCGAGACCAAGACGCATCACCATATCGATGTCGTTTGCGCCCATGATCCCGTCTTCGACCAAACGGTAAGCTTCCCGCAAGACGGCGCCTTGCAGACGGTTCAGTGCAAAGCCTTCGATCTCCGCGCCAAGCGTCACTGGCGCGAAACCAACCGCCTTGAAGAGCCGCTCCGCCGTAGAGAGCGACTTGGGCAAAGTGCCTGGCGCGGGCACCAGTTCGATGAGCCTAAGAACCGAAGGGGGGTTGACGGGATGTGCCACAAGGCAGCGGGCCTGCGCATCTGGCATGGCCACGATGCGGGACATCGGGATGGCCGACGAAGCCGTCGCCAGAAGCGTGTTTTCGCATGTTTCCTTTAGGAGCGTGGCAAAGATGTCTTGCTTTGCTTCGAGGCGCTCGGGTCCGCATTCCAGCACCATGTCAGCCGGGCCGGTGACCTCCGAAAAGGCCGCCGTCACGTTAAGCATTCCATTCTTGTCCGCCGCCAGCCCGGCTGCCGCTATTGCGTCCCTCTGGATGGCTAGGCCCGGCTCAATGGCCGCGCGACGGCCCGCATCCGGTTCGACCAGTGCAACCTGCGCGCCGGCATCGAGGAGCACTGCGGCAAACGAAACACCGATGGACCCCGCGCCGAGGATCGTGATCGATATGGACTGCTCTGCCGTCACATGGATCCTTTCAGTGAAATGGTTCACATAACGCACAAATGTGCGCTATCCTAATTCTGGTTCTAGGCGGCACTGAATGGTTACGCAACATGTTGGTCACGCAGGATCTGAAGGGGCGGCGCGCAGTTGTCACTGGCGCATCACGTGGATTGGGCCGTGCCATTGGCGAAAGGCTCGCCGCATCGGGTGCCCATATCATGGCAATCGATCTTCCAGAGGCTCTTGCGGCATGCCCTAAGGATTGGACCGCTGTCCCCATCGACCTTACGGCCGATGACGCGGAGACACGCTTGTCTGCAGCAGCAGCGGTGTATGAGGTCGTCGATATAGTGGTCGCGAATGCGGGCAGTGTCCCGCCATGGCGAGGCGTCACTGAGCTGGACCGAAATGAGTGGAAAAGGGTCATGACCCTTAATTCCTGGGCGGTTGCGGCCACATTGGGGACATTTGTGCCGAGCTTGTCGAGATCCAATCACGCTTCTGCTATCCTCATGGCCTCGATCAATGGCTATCGCGCGCACCCGAAACAGGTGCTCTACACGGCATCCAAACACGCCGTGATTGGAATTCTACGCTCTGCGGCCCAGGATCTTGGGCCCAAGGGCATTCGAGTGAATGCACTCGCCCCTGGCCCCATTGCCACTGACGCACTGATGGAACGCCTTGCAACACGGCATGCAGGCGGCGGGCCGTCACCGGATGAGGCTGTCGTCGGCTTGTCCGCGGAAACGGCGCTTGGCCGAATGGCAACCGCGGACGACGTGGCCAATGCTGCACATTTCCTTGCATCCGATGCTGCGTCGGCCATTACCGGACAAGTGGTACCGGTCGAAGCAGGCCTTTCCTAGCCGAGCGGCGCCCAACCGTTCTTTGCGAGAATGTCGTGGCTTACCTTAATGTCACCGTCAGGGTCGGCACCGGGCTGAAGCGCATCAGTGATGATTTCAAGCACAGTCTCTCCAGTATAGCCGATCTCGTTCAGTGCCGCGGCTGACGGTCCGGGATCAACGATACCGGTACCCAGACGGGCATGCAGAAACTCTTCGTATCCGGAATCAGAGATGTGCACGTTCTTGACGAGATCTCCCAGCATACGGATCGCCTCTGCCGGATCTTCCTTGATAAAGGCGCTGTTGCAAACATCGAAATTGACACCAACCTCCGGCCCGATCAGTGCGGCGGTTTCCTTCATGTCCTTTGCCGTCGGCAGATACGTAAACGGCACGTTTTCGAGAAGCAGCTGCACTCCGGTGCCTTTGGCATAGTCCACAAGCTGCTTCATGCCCTCGACGAACCAATTCAGCATCCAGTCATGCGGCGGGTTGATCAGGCTATTTACCGGGCCCGGGATCGCCACGACATAAGGGCATTCCCACTCTGCTGCGAGGTCAATCGCCTCGCGGTAGCGGTCAAGCGTGTAAGCGCGCATCAGGCGGTCGACGCCGTTGGGGTTGTTGTCCAGAAGCGGATAGCAGAAAGATGAGATCTTGCAGCCTTCACCTGTTAGCCAGCTTTTGTATTCCTTTCGATCAGCAACCGACAGTTCGCGCGGCCAGCAATGGGGTGGAAAGATCATCATCTCGAATGTGTCGTATCCCAGCGATTGCAGATGCTTCAACGCGCCGAGCCCATCGTGTGAATAGAGGAATGGGAAGGTGCTTGCGGCTACGTGCAGTTGGCTCATTCAAGGATCCTTTCCGCTTGTCACCCGCTAAGTGACATGTTCAAAATACGCACAAAAGTTACTATACCGCACGGAATTCGCGGTTCAATCGTAATATGAGGGGCATATGCCAAGCACCCTGTTCTCACCCATCGAGCTTCGGGGCGTGAGAGTGCCCAATCGGATTACCGTCGCGCCGATGTGCCAGTATTCTGCCGAGAATGGCGTGCCGTCTGACTGGCATTTGGTGCATCTTGGGCAATTCGCACAATCAGGGCCGGGGCTGATCTTCGTAGAGGCAACGGGCGTCGAACCCAACGGTCGCATCACGCCGGATTGTACCGGGCTTTATGACGAGGCAACCGAGGCCGGGTTTTCGCGCATCGTGGCGTTCATGAAATCTGTGGGCCATTCGGCCGTCGGGATCCAGCTCGGCCATTCAGGGCGCAAGGGCAGCACGGTGGCGCCATGGGAAGGTGGCGGGCTCATCGAGGGTCCCGACGCTTGGGAAACCGAATGCGCATCCGCGGTGCCCTATCTGCCCGGCTGGCCTGAGCCACGTGAGATGGATGCCCCGGCCATGGCCCGCGTCAAGGCGGCCTTCGCAGAAGCGGCCATTCGGGCCAACCGGGCGGGGTTCGATGTATTACAGGTGCACATTGCGCACGGTTACCTGCTGCACCAGTTTCTGTCTCCGATCACCAATCAACGCACTGATGAATACGGCGGGTCGCTAGAGAACAGATTGCGCTATCCGCTCGAAGTCTTCGAGGCTGTCCGCGCTTCGTTCCCGGCGGACCAGCCCGTTATGGTCAGGCTCTCGGCGACCGATTGGATCGACGGCGCCTGGGATGTCGATCAATCCGTTGTCTTTTGCCGCAAGCTAAAGGCCCTGGGCTGCGATATGGTCGATGTCACAAGCGGTGGTCTTGACCAGCGCCAGAAGATCACTGTCGGGCCCGGCTATCAGGTCGGCTTTGCCGAACGCATACGACGCGAGGCTCAGATCCCGACGATGGCCGTCGGGCAGATCACCGACCCGGCGCAGGCCGAAACTATATTGCTTTCGGGCCAGGCCGACATGGTGGCACTGGCACGCGGCATGCTGTGGGATCCTCGCTGGACTTGGAAGGCGGCGGTTGCGATGGGCGAAGAGATCGCGTTGCCTGCGCCGTATGCACGCTGCAATCCGGCCCTGCGAGCGACGCCTTTTGTGTCAAGGAAGTAACGCCATGGGATCACTAATCGGCAAAACAGTCGTTGTGACAGGGGCATCAAAGGGAATCGGAGCTGCGGTAGCCACCTCGATGATCGCCGCCGGGGCCAAGGTGATTGGGCAGTACGGCGTGGATCGTGCCGGAGCGGAGGCGGCGATTGCAGGCGCTGCCGATGGACAAGCCACGTTAGTCCAAGCCGATTTCCACGACATGGCCGCGGTCGATGCATTTTGGGAAAGATGCCGGGATGCCTCTGACGGGCACGTGGATGTTCTGGTGAACAATGCGGGGATCATGCGTCAAACCGGCGGTATCCCAGATCCTCTGGAGGAATGGGATAGCGTTTGGTCGGAAACGATGACAGTCAATGTCCACGCCCCGGCCCGCCTGCTGCGGCACGCGGTGCGCGACTGGCTGCATGGGCATTCCAATGGTGCGATCATTGGCATTGGAAGCTGGGCGGCAACCCGGGGCACGTCGAACCCGCGCGCCATCGCCTACGCCGCCTCGAAAGCCGCCATCACGGCGGCAACCAAGACGGTGGCGCGCAATTATGCCGACAAGGGCATCCTCGCCTATGTCATCGCACCAGGAGTTGTCAGAACACAAATGTCGGTCGACAGTTCCCAGGCCATCGGCGGAGAAGAGGTCGTTACGTCGGGTCTGCCCATGGGCGAGTGGGTGCCGCCGTCGGATATCGGGGAACTCTGCACCTTTCTCGCCGAGGGCCGCGCCCGCCATCTCACCGGCACCACGATCGATATCAACGGCGCGGCTTACATTCGATGAAGTCACTCGGCAGCGGCTGGTCGCGCCTCGATGCTGTCGACAATGCGGTCAAGCTCTTCCATAAGGGGAACCATCTTCGCAACGCGGGCGCGCCCTTCGTCGCCAAGGCTTTCAAAGGTCGTGATCGGCGCACGCACATCCCCTACGGAATAGCCTGCCGCCGCCGCCAGAGCCTTCGAATAGCACTGATGCCCATAAAGCGGGTGGCCCTCGGTGATGATTGCGTCGAATTTGCTAATCAAGCTCTGCACGGCCCAGACGTCGTCCCAGCGCTCCTGCTCCGCCCAGTCCACGAATTTGACGGACGCACGAGGTATATAGTTGCCATAGGGGTTCACATACCCCTTGGCGCCCATCTTGTAGCTTTCCAGAACGCGTTGGCCCGCCCAGACATTCATCAGCCCATTCGATGCGACGATGATGTCGTGCACCCTTTCAATGCGTTGCGAGGCTTCTTTGATGTATCGGATTTGGTCGAAGCTCTTGGTCAGTTTGCCAATCAGGCTGGCGGGCATGTCAACGTTAGAGGTAAACGGGTTGTTGTAGAGCATGATCGGCAAGCCACACGCCTCGCAAATGGCCTTGTAGTAGTTGAAGATCTCATCCTCGGTCGGCGTGTAGTAATAGGGCGGAATGATCATCAAACCGTCCGCGCCCAGCGCCTCGGCCTCCACCGAGTAGCGAACGGCATTGGGCGTGTAAGCATTCATGCTGCCAACAAGCACGTTCATGCGACCGCCGACGAGCTTGACCGTCTTTTCCACAAATTCGGTACGTTCATCGTCGGTGACGGTGAGAAACTCGCCTGTCGTGCCAAGGATGATAATCCCTGGCACCCCGCTCGCCACTTGCCAGTCCAGGAACCGCGCCCAGGCAGCGTAGTCGATGGCCGTACCATCCTCCGTGAACGGCGTGATCGTGACGGTATAGCTTCCGGAAAACGCAGCGGTCATGGTGTGGTCCTCGCGATAGGTCGGGCAAGAGTGTCGGGACGGATTGCATGACGGTCACAACAGCGGATGTCGCGATCATCGGTGGAGGGATCGTCGGGCTGATGACCGCCCGGAACCTGCTGGCCGATGGGTTGCGCGTCGCGATTATCGAGGCCGGCGATCTTGGCGCGCAGGCTTCCGGAGCAAACGCGGGCTCGCTCCATTTGCAGATCCAGTACCCCGAGTTTGTGTCGCTGGGCGATGCCTGGGCGCGTCGCTACGTGCCCTGCCTGCGGTTCTTGAAGGCGTCGCTTGAGATGTGGTCCACCTTGCAAGACGAATTGGGCGAGGATTTGGGTGTAAAACGCGCGGGTGGCCTGATCGTTGCCAAAACCGACGAGCAGATGGCGTACATCGAAAGCAAGGCCGAGATCGAAGCAGATGGCGGCGTCCAAACGGACGTTCTGGACCAGCAGGCTCTGCGGGATCGCGCCCCCTACCTTGCTCACGACGCGATCGGCGGTGGATTTTGCGCTGCCGAAGGCAAGGCCAACCCACTTTGGGTGACACCCGCGCTGGCGGCCTCCGTCACCGCATTGGGGGCGGAGGTCATGACCAAAACCACAGTCACGGCAATCAAAGCCTGCGGGCACGGTTTCATCCTTACAACCAACGGCGGCAAGCTGTCGTGCGGCCGCGTCGTCAACGCAGCGGGCGCCGCCGCGGGCCGGATCGGTGAGATGGTCGGCACGCCACTGGCGATCAAGGGTTTCCCTTTGCAGGTCACGGTGACAGAAGCGGTCGCCCCCATCATACCGCACTTGGTTTACTCCGCGGCGGGCAAACTGAGCCTCAAGCAGCTTGCCAATGGCGGGTGTGTGATTGGCGGGGGATGGGCCGCGAAAGAGCGCGCTGACGGAAGCCTGACCACCGATCCCCTGAGCTTTGCCGCGAATCTGGCCACTGCCGCGCGCGTGGTGCCCGCGATGGCGCAAACCCATGCGCTGCGCAGCTGGACAGCATGGGTTAACGGGACGGAAGACTGGCGACCGATTCTTGGCGAAGACCCGAACGCGCCCGGTTTGGTTCACGCGCTGTTCCCCTGGGTCGGTTTCAGCGCGGGGCCGATGACGGCCCGCATTGCCGCAGACCTCGCGATCGGCCAGCCGCCAACGATACCCCTTACGGGGATATCGCATCTTTATGACAACGTCGGCTGACCGGCGGCGCATGGCTCACGCAGCACCGCGCGCCGCATCAGATTGCTGAGATTTCCGTTTCCAGGCACGCCAAGTCATGGCCCATTTGGACGGATCCTCGAACGCATCGCCCTTGACCTGTGCAATCGCCTGATTGTGCGGTGCGGACTTCACCATATCCGGGTCGGCACGCGCCTCGTCGCAGATCTTCGCGACCACATCGATCCAGGTGTCGATGTCTTGCTTTGACCAGAGTTCCCCCGCCTCAGGCGTGAACGGCTCCGCGACGATCCACGGCTCATGGCTCATCCACCACGGGTCAATCCCATAGTCTGCCATGCGGTTGGCGAAATCGACCGTTCCAACCCCCGTCTCCTCGGCAATCGGCCTCAGCGACCAGCGCGTCATCTCCATGCGATGCTGGCTGAGCCCCGGGTTCGAGCGTTCTATCCCGTCGATTTCAGCCAGGCGTTTATCCATATAATTGTTGGCCACGACAGAGATGTCCGAGGCAAGCTGAATGCCTTCGCCCCCCATGGCACGCGCCCACGCATATGCTTTGACGACCTGCGGGACATTGCCCCAGTACTCCCGGATCTTTCCGGCCGATTTAGGGCGATCCTCGTCCAGCAAATACTTGTCACCGGACTTTACGATAACCGGTGCTGGCAGATACGGCGAAAGCTCATCGGAGCATCCGAACGCCCCCACGGCAGGGCCACCACCGGCCTTTGGCGCGCCGAACGTCTTGTGCAGCATAAACATGCACGCGTCGAAGCCCAGTTCCCGCGCCGAAAGCTTGCCCATCACCCCGTTAAAATTCGCGTGGTCATAAAAGCAGAGCGCGCCAACCTTTTTAGCCTCATCCACCCATTCTTTGATCTCTGGGTTGTAGATGCCCATGTCATCTGGGTTATTGAGCATGATCAGGGCGGTCTTGTCGCTGACTGCCGCTTTCAGTGCGTCAAGCGAGGGATACCCGTTTTCTTCGAGGGGAAGGTTGATGACCTTAAAGCCCGCCGCCGCTGCCGTGGCCGGATTGCAGGGGTGCGCTTGGATCGACGTGACCATCTCGGTGCGCTGGTCGAGCAGCCCACGGTCTTTCCAATAGGCCCGTGCAACGCAGGCCATCGTGTAGGCCGCATCAGCCCCACCGCCCGCCTGAAAAATGAACTGGTCCATGCCCGAGAGTGAGCGCAGGATACCATCAAAATCATGCAGGATTTCCAGGACGCCCTGCAGAGTGTCAGGATGCTGGTAGGGATGCACTGCCGCAAGTTCCGGCCGCAGGGTCGCGAACTCCGCCGTCTTTGAGTTATACTTCATGGTGCAGGTGCCGAAAAGGCTGATCCCCATCATGCCAAGCGTCATCTGGCTGAGATGCAGATAGTGGCGCTGCGCCTCAAACTCTGTTATTTCGGGCAACTCCGGGCGATCCGTCCGGGCCATGGACGCGGGGATAAGATCGCTGCCAATGGCCGCGGCAACCTCCTCCTCGGGGGCAGGAAAATGCTGGCCACGGCCACCAGGGCGGCCAAGTTCCATCACGACCGGCTCATCCCATTTCGCTGCGTGAAATTCGGGCAAACGGGTCATGCCAACACCTCCTTCATAGTTTCCGCCAACCGTCTAATATCCGCGGCTGTGTGAACCTCTGTCACGCAATAGAGCGCCGATTGGCCAAGCGTCGCGTCCTCACGTGAAATGTCTTTGCCACCGAAAACGCCTTTGGCGCGCAGGGCGTCGTTGATCTCTGCAACCGTCTTACCGGTCTCGTCGAAATTGACCACAAACTCCTTGAAGGTGGTATCCGGCCACACGATCCGGACCCCCGGCACGTCGCCCAGCAGCTTGGCCGCATAGCGCGCCCGCGACACAATCAGATGCCCAAGCTCGCGGAAGCCCTCAGGCCCCAGCAGGCTCATGTAGACCGCGCCCGCGATTGCCCAGAGATATGTGGAATTACCCGTCCAGTCGTTGCCGTGCTCACGCATCCCGTAGGAGTTCTGGTGTGGACAGGCGAGGCCAAAGCCAAGTTGCCCTGGCTCTCGCGTCTCGACGACCGAGACGAGGAAGCCATTATAGGCTCGCACATAACGTTCTTCGTCGCGCGAAGCGATGAAACCGCCAGCCCCGCCGCCACAATGCATGTGCACACCAAGCGGCTGCACCGGGCCGGTCACGATATCGGCACCGTAGTCGCCAGGTGCCGTCAAAACCCCAAGGCTTGACGGATCGGCGCCTAAGATGGTTTCAGCTCCCGCCGCGCGAGCCATTTTCGCGATCTCGGCCGCGCCCGTTTCAATGGTGCCCAGATACGCCGGATTCTCGAAATAGACGGCAGCGACATCCTCACCCAATTTCGCGCCCAGATCATTCAGGTCCAGCCGACCCGAAGTCGGATCCGCAGCCACCAGCACCACTTCGATATGGTTCTCCATCTCGCTGGGCTGGCAATAGGTGCGGATCACACTCAATCGTTCAGGGTCAGAAAGAGCCGGAACCAAAACCTTGCTGCGCCCTGTCATCCGGGCCGCCATCCGCATCGCATGCCCGATCGCGCATCCCCAAGAATAGACGGGCAGTTGGACGACTTCGAGATTTAGTAGCGCCCCTAGTTGTGACGAGAACTCAAACCATGCCTGGTTACGGCCGTGATCTGATTGGTAGCTCCCCCAAACATTGGTAGCGAACTCGGTTCGCCCAACGATCTCATCTACGATGGCCGGCACATGGTGCTGCCAGACACCGGCGCCCAGGAAGCTGAGGTTCTCTTCGCAGTTCTGGTTCTTCTTCAGTTTGCTTACGAGATCCCGCCGGAGTTCGATTTCTGAGGTAAGCGCCGGAGGAAGATCAAGAGGTGCGTTCCGAAAGTGATCCTCGGGGATCTGCTCAAAAACCTCTTTGACCGAGGAGGCCCCAATCTCGGCCAGCATCTCGTCGATTACGCCAGGCGCCGAATTCGCCATCCATGGATGCGCGCGCATTTCGCTTGCCATCAAATTGCTCCCTGTCGCGAGTCAGTTTTCGCGGTGAGTGTGGTGCACAAAAGTTCGCATATCGCACAACCTGAATCAACTCGCCGAAACGCGCATCATCATCTCGCGGCCACGGGCCGTACGGACGCGCACGAAGCCGCTCAGTTCTTGGTCGAGATAGGGGTCGCCCGTGTCGACCCAGAGCCGTGGTTGCGCGAGCGCGGCGAGCTTGTCTTCAGAGGCAAGCACCACAAGCCCTTCGCGGCCTGCCTTCCGGATCAAGGCCGGGCTGATCTGCTGGTTCCCACGCCCCAGGAGGAACCCTTGTTGGCCTGTGACGCCAAGGACGATCTTTACCTCTTCTTTTTCACCGAGCGCCTCAAGGTCGCGTGCAGCGGCATCGCGCGCGACCACTGTGCCGTGCCGCAGCGCATCAGTTCCTAGGACCGACGGCTCATGACCAGCGGCCCGCATCACCGCACCAGCACTGGTGCCCGGGCCAATGACGTAGAGCGTGGTCTCATCCATCTCCTGCACCAGCTCTGCTGCGGCGCCTTGAAGCTGTGCGCCCCAATCCTGTCGCGGCCCGCCTTTCGAGGCCTGGACAAAACCACGTGCCTGAGGTGTCCGTGCGTGCCCGTAAAGCCGCGGGGCAATCCGCCCCGCCCGCAAAACGTCTTCGTCGATATCCATGATCTCGGCATCGTCGACCCAACGAATTGGGGCTTTCCTCATTACCAAATCTGCCAAGAGCGCACCCGCAGCTTCTGGAGACACGGCAAACACGCCGGAATGCATCTTTACCCCGCAGGGAATTCCCAGAAGGCCAGTCCGTTCCGAGATACGCCCCGCAACATCTCGGGCCGTACCGTCTCCGCCGCCAAAAACGATAAGGTCGCAGTCCTTCATCGCGAGTACTGCCTGCCAAGTATCTCTGGCCGTTCCTGAGACGCTGGGAAGCGGGCGAATGCTTGGCGCCAGATCCAGACCACGCAACCACTGCGCGCCTAGCGCGCCCGGCGCTGTCACGATGTTGGTCCCCGGGGCCCGCGCGGCAAACCGCGCCATGGCTCGCCGGACCCTTGAGCCCGCCTGAGCGATCGCGCCGCGCTCCAAAGCGGCGGCGACAATATGAGCGCCATCGGTGCCCTTGAGCCCAACGGCACCGCCGAGCCCGGCATTTGGGTTAACGATCAGTCCAATCTTCAACTTTCAGTCCGTACAGAAGTTCGCGAGCCGTGGCAGAGATGGTTAGGCTTTTCTTCAGTGAGATCAACGAAAAGCGGTTTGTTTTGATTGCGAGGGGTTTTGTTAAGAAGCGCGCGTGCGGCTTCGGCGTTGACATGCGAGCCCATGTCGACGCACGCTAAATCCGCACAAGTGTTCATATTGCGAACACGGGCAGGTATGAGGAAGAGCCGTGATCCGCTTCTATTACAACATGGCACCAAACCCGATGAAGGTGGCACTGTTTCTGTTCGAAGCCGATCTAGAACATGAACTCGTGCCCATCGAAACCCGCAAGGCCGAGCAGCACACGGAAACCTTCAAGGCTCTAAATCCGAATTCCAAGCTCCCCGTCTTGACCGATGGTGAAGCGGTGATTTTCGACAGCAATGCAATCCTGCTCTACCTGGCCGAGAAGACCGGGCGGTTCCTGCCTCCATCGGGCGATGGCCAAAGGGGCGCTTTGCTCTCTTGGCTGATGTTCGTAGCATCCGGACTCGGGCCGTTCTCTGGCCAAGCCGTTCATTTCCGTAACTTTGCTCCCGAAAGGGTGCCCTATGCACTGAAACGTTATGACTTCGAGGCCCGCCGGCACTGGCAGATTGTAGACGATCGCCTTGCCCGCGGGCCGTATATGTTGGGCGAGGCCTACACGATCGTCGACATGGCTGTTTGGGGCTGGGGGTCACGCCTGACCTATATGCTGGGCGACGACAACATCATGGAGAAATACCCCAACCTCGATCGGCTTATGAACGAAATTGACGACCGTCCCGCGGCAAAAAAAGCAATGGCGATTAAAGACAACCACGCTTTTCAGGTGGAGTTCGACGAAGTAGCGATGCGCTCGCTCTACCCCCAAATCTTTGCGCCTGATATCGAGATCGCTGAGTAGAAGAATTGCACGACCCTGAGCGCAAAACCCTCATTGTAACAGGTGGCGGTTCGGGCATTGGGGCAGCAACGGCCCGACGGTTCGCTACGGACGGCTGGAGCGTGTTCTGCGCCGATATTAATGAAGATGCAGCGTTTGCCGTCGCGAAGTCGATCAATGATGTAGGCGGAACCGCGAAAGCAATCATCAGCGATGTCACCGATGAGACCGCGGTTGCAAACATGACCTCTGCGGTCGTCGAAGCGACGGGCCGGGTTGATTGCGTCGTCAGTAATGCCGGCGCAATGATCGAAGGGGATATCCTCACCCTCTCGCTCGAAGACTGGCGTCGCGCCCTCGACCTCAATGCAACGGGCGCTTTCCTGACCGCACGCGCGACGCTACCTCACCTTGTCAGTCGGGAAGGGGCGCTCGTATTCACCGCATCGACGGTTGGGCTAACGGGCATGAGGGGAGTTGCAGCCTATTCCGCCGCAAAGGGCGCCGTGGCAGCTCTGACCCGCCAGCTTGCCGCGGACTTCGCGGCGGAAGGGGTACGCATCAACGCGGTTGCTCCGGGTGCCGTGAGAACGCCGCTGTCGGAATCCCAGTTCAGGGCCCGAAGCAAGGATGATCAGGAATTCGAGAGCCTTCTATCCGGCGTAATCCAGCGCTACCCGATGTCCCGCTGGGGCCGGGCAGAAGAAATCGCCGAAGCGATCCACTTCCTTGGGACAGATCGCGCCTCTTGGATCACCGGTCAGATCCTCCCGATAGAGGGCGGTTTGCTGCAAATGCGTTAGCAACACATCACGAGGGAGAGTTCATGACACATGCTCGAAGTCTCGAAGGCTTGCTTGATAAGGCGGATATTTCTGACGTGATCCACGCCTATTGCTACAATTTCGATAGGGGTAACGCGGGCGGCGTCGCAGCCCTGTTCACCGACGACGCGCTGATCAGTTATGGGCCAGATGTTCCCGATCTATCAGGCTCGGTTGCCTTGCAGGCCATGGTCGCGCAGGGGGCAGACACGTTGTTTGCCGCCACCAGCCATCATGTCTCCAACATCACAATCGCCTTTGATGGCCCCGGAGCGGCCACTAGCAACTGCTACATCTACGCCTGGCATAGATATCTGGAGACCAACGAAGAAAGCGAGCTCTGGGGGCAGTACGATCATACCTTCCGCCGCACACCAGATGGGTGGAAGATCTCGCGCTTAGTTCTTTCCGCAGCCGGAACGCGCAATTTCCATCGGGAGCGGATGCACACGATCCCGCGGGCGTGACAAAAAACGCAGAACTCTGGTCTGGCGGCGAGTTGCCGTACTAGCAACGGCGCGTCGGGTGGGTTGCGCGATGTCCGCAGGCCCAGCGATCACCGCGTCTTCCCGGATGAACTCACGAGACGGCACCGTCG
>JBCDKE010000034.1:0-30542 GCA_038747015.1 Pseudomonadota bacterium | reverse complement strand
CAGCGACCGGACCCAGGTCCGCAGCGCGTCCCCCTTGCGGTTCTCAGGCGCGTCTATTGAGACCTCACCGGCATTCGCCAGCTTGAAAAAAGGCGCAACGCCTGAGGTGCCGATGATATCTTCGCCCAGTTTGGACATGGCGGTAACTCCAGGTGGGATGGTTTCGTTGGGAATACCCGGTGCCGACGCTGGGCCGGCACCAGCAGGGCGGTCACTCGAGAACGCCGATTTCGCGGTAGTAGCGCGCAGCACCGGGATGCACGGTCATACGGCCCGGATTGGACGCCGAAAACGCCACATCGAGCGCCGCAGTCCAGGGCGCGTCCGAAGAGATCTGGTCGATATTGTCCCAGAACGTTTTGGTGACGTTATAGACGAGATCCTCATCAAGGTCGGCGCGCACGCTGATGCCAACCATCGCGTTGAAGGTGAGGATATCACTGTCGTTCAGCTGGCCATCATAGATGCCGGCCGGAATGTTCTCGCGGAAACGGAACGGCCCGAGATATTCGGTTGCCGGATCACCGGGATCTTCCTCTGGCCCGATAAAGCGCACTTCCTCGGTTTCGGTGAACTGGATGAACTGGCCGCATGGGTCCAGGCAGCCGTTCACATAGACGTCGATGGTGCCGTCGAGGAACGCCTGGAAGCCCGTTTGCCAGTTGGCGGTGATGGTCTCGTAATCCTCACCTGCGACGAGGCCGGTGGTGGTTTCGACCCAGCCGCGCGCCGCGTTGAACGCGCCACCGCCCTGGGGGCCGAGGAAGACCGAGGCGCCTTCCATGTCATCGAGCACCTCGATGTCGCTGTCTGCGCGCACGGCAAAGTGGTAGGGCCCGTAGGGATAGAGCATCAGCAGCTGCAGGTTTTCAGAGAGTGCCGGCGCTTCCGCTTCGTTGGCGTACATGGCGCGGCCATCGGCCATGAGCGCAAAGACCACTGGGTTTGTCATCGAGAAATCGAGATTGCCCCGGGCGACCTCCATCATGTGGAGCGTCGCGGCCCCGCCAGCGGAGACCTCGATGGACACATCGTCGAGGTTGTCTGTCACGATATTGGCGAAAGTCGACATCGTCGTCGCCGCGCTGAGGCCCGGCGCGATGGTAGCCATGCGCAGCGTCGTTTCCTGGGCGGCAAGTAGCCCCGGGACAGTCATCAGCGAACATGCCGCCAACGTTCTGATACCCAATGTTCTGATACGCATTGTGATACTCCCTTATTCAGTGCGTAGAGATGAATTCTGAGTGTCGATCGGAGACGGTTCCCCGCCGAGGAACCGGTGAATGATGATCAGCGCCGCGCCCGCCGCAAAGGCCGGCAACGCGATGGCCATAGTGGGCATCAGCGTGGCGAGACCTGCCGCAGTGCGGGCCAGGCGCTCCCACGAGGTGAGGCGGTTTTTCTCAAAGCCGGTGAGCGCAGAGGCCATGAGCCAGATCGCCATACCAAAGGCCGCGATTACCCAGATGAAGTCGAGCCACGACACCGTCGCCAGATCGATCATGGCGCGGGAATTCGGCAACTCCCCCCCGAACCAGACAAAGAGGATCTGCAGTTTGTAGAGAACCGCCGGATGGTAAACGAAGACAAAGGGGATCAGGAACCCCGCCAGCGCGAGGCGCGCGGCCTGGAACCCGGTTTGCATCGGGTTCGCGCCCGCGATCGGGGCTGCCGCAAAGGCTGCAAGCGCCACGGGGGGCGTCACCGTCGACAGGACTGCAAAGAATACGACAAATAGGTGCAGCGTCAGTGGCGGGATGCCCACGGCGTCGATGCCCGAGCTCAGCGCGATGACGATGATGAAATAGGTGGCCCCCGGCGGCAGTCCCATGCCCAGCACGATGGCCCCCAGCGCCACGACGATGAGCGTCGTGAAAAGCGGCCCGCTGGCCAGCTGCGCGAGCAAGAGCGCCAGTCGCCCCGAAAAGCCCGACACCTGGATCAGCCCCACAATCAGACCGATGGCCGCGACGATTACGACGATGGCCGCTGACATCCGCCCCGCATCCACGAACGCGCGGTAAACGCGTCCCCAATTGCGAAATCCCGGAAACAGGATCAGCGCGCTCGCAACCGCAGCGAGGAAGCCGTAGAAACCTGCCTTTTGCACGGAAGGTTGGGTGAAAAGGTAAAAACTCAGCACGCCGAGGGGGACCACGAAGACGAGGCACTGCACCGTCTCGCGGCTGGTCAGGCTGGGGCGTGCCTCTGCCGGCAGCGGCCCGACGCCCTGACGGCGTGCCTCGAAATACACCGTCAGGAAGGTGCCGAAATAGAAGAATACCGCGGGCACGATCGCCGCCACGATGATGTAGCGGTATTCGAGCCCGATCTGGCCGGCGACAAAGAAAGCCACGACGCCCATCACCGGCGGCATGATCTGGCCACCGGTGGAGGCTGCGGCCTCAACCGCTGCGGAGAAGGCGGGTTTGAACCCGGCCTTCTTGATCACCGGGATCGTCATCACGCCGGTGGAGACCACATTCGAGATTGCCGCACCGCTAAGCGTTCCAAAGAGCGCCGACGAGGCCACCGACGCGTGCGCCGCGCCGCCCGTAAAGCGCCCCGTGAGACGGTTCGCCAGCTTCATCAGCAGGTCGCCCGCGCCTGATGCCATGAGCACGGCCCCGAAGACGATGAAGATCAGCACATTGCCCGACACGACCTGAATTGGCTGCCCGAACATGCCCCCGGTCTGCGCCCAGAAGTTTAGCACCATTGTGCGCATGGATTGCGCCGCCGTGGCCTCGGACCCGGCCAGGATCCCCGTCCACTCGGGCAGCGATCCGCGCACGAAAAAATAGATGATCCAGAAAATGCAGAACCCGACGATGAAGCCGCCGAACATCCGCCATGTGAGGTAGAGCACCAGCACCGTCGCCAGCGGAAACAGGACGAAATCCAGCGTCGTCGCCGAAGGAAGCGCGCCGCTGTCCACGCGCATCAGCTTGGCGATCCAAAGCATGAAGACAGCTGTGGAAAGCGCTGCGAGCGCCCAGTTCAGCCAGGGCTTTTGCATCTTGACCGTCAGGAACGACACCGCAAAGGCAAAGAGGATCGGCAGCCCGAGGATCAGCCCCGTGGGCAAGAGAAACGCCCTCTCAAAGGACCGATAGGACGCCCCCAACCAGTGTTCACGGAACAGCAGACGCTGTTCGCGGCGTGACAATTCCTCAAAGTCAGCGGTCGTGGTTTCAATTACCCACCGCACCAGTTCGGAGATCGGTCCAGAAGCGGCGTAGACCAAGATAATGATCGCGAACATGAACGCGATCAGGTCCGAAGTGCGTTTGGCAAAGCTCCCGCTGTTCGCTGGCCCGCTATTCATCGTTCGCTCCCGGTCTTCCGCTCGAATTCGCGGATCAGAATGTTCTTTTCAGGCATCAACCGGACGCGGCGCATTGGCCGGGTCCATCAGATCCTGTTCGTCCCAATATCCAATCAGCACGCCGGCCTTTTCCTCGAAGGCGGTGAAACGCGCTGCCATATCGTCGCTGTAGGTTTCCCGCTGGCGGTAGTTCAGGGCCCAGTCCATAAGACTGGCCTGCATGTCGCGGCGCACCTCCTCGTGGTCGGGCGACAGGCCCAGATCGTTGAATTCGTTAGGATCGGCCCTGCGGTCAAAGAGTACCGGCGCAAAGCCCGGGGCGTGAATGTACTTCCAGTCCTGCGTCATCAGCATGTAGATCCGGCAATCGCGGGGCCCCCGGCCTGTCTCGGCCGAGAAAACCTGCTGGTGATAGTCGTATTCGCTCACCACCTGCTCGTTCACTTCGCGCGCCTCTCCGGTCAGAAGTGGTCGCAGCGAGACCCCGTCGAGGAGATGCGCGGGCACCGTCCCGCCGTAATGTTCGATGAAGGTCGGCAGCAGGTCGATGGCCTGCACCAGCGCGTCCGACACCGTGCCGCGCGTAGCGTCCATGGCCGGGTCGGGATCCGCGATAATCAGCGGGATGCGCACGGAGGCGTCGTGGAAGTAATCCTTATCGCCCATCCAGTGATCGCCCAAGTAATCTCCGTGGTCGGAAGAGAAGACGATGGTCGTCGTCTCCATCAGCCCGCGTTCCTCCATGAAGGCAAAGAGCGCGCCCAGCTGGTCATCAATCTGTTTGACGAGGCCCATATAGGTGGGCACCACCTTTTCGACGGCCTCGTCGCGGGCGAATGTCTGCCCTGCGATCCGGTCCATGAAATGCTTCATCAACGGGTTCGCATTCTCGCGCTCGGCCTCGGAACGCAGGACCGGCTGGATATCCTCGGGACCGTACATGTTGTTGTAGGGCGCGGGCGCGATATAGGGCCAGTGCGGCTTGATATAGGACAGGTGCAGGAGCCACGGCGCCTCGCCGTCGTCCTGCGCCATGAAGTCCATGGCGCGTCGGGTCATATACGGCGTTTCGCTGTCTTCTTCGGCGAGGTTGGCGGGTTGGTCGGCGATGTCGTTGTAAAAACCCGACCGCACGCCCTCGGTCGTCTTCACGGCGTTCGCGGCCCAGTGCCAGGGGTTATCGCCCTCGTGGCCCCTCTCGCGCAGGTAGTCGTTGTAGCGCGGCTGGCCTTTCATCATTTTCATCATCTTGTCGGGATAGATCCCGTCATCACGCTCGAAAGGTTCGAACCCCACCTCGCAGTGGTGAACGCCCATTTCGCTCGCAGGATCGATCCCGAGGCGCGCCATGCCCTCCCGGTCCGGCATCATGTGGGTCTTGCCCACGATCACGGGACGCACGCCCAGCGGTTTTAGGTAGTCACCAATATTACGCTCACCCACGCGCAGCGGCACGAAATTCGACGTCGCCCCATGGGTGGCCGCGTAGCGCCCGGTGTAAAAGCTCATCCGGCTCGGTCCGCAGATGGGTGATTGCACGTATGCGTTGGAAAACCGCACACCCTGGGCAGCAATCCGGTCGATATTGGGCGTTTGAAGCGTCTTGTGGCCGGCGCAGGACAGGTAATCCCAACGCAGCTGATCGCACATTATGAAAAGAAGGTTTCGTTTAGACGACATCGTCTCGCTCTTTGCCCGATCCCGAACGGCACCCGACGTTGCGGGTACAGTCAACTCGACGGCCATCGCGGCCTGGCAGTGCGTTTGTCTCGCCGGGCCGGCTGAGCCCGGCACTCCTGCCGGGCCACGGTGAGGAAGCCCCTATCGCCATCAGCTGCGCCTCAAATGTTCACTTTGCCGCCATCGACATTTATCGTCTGGCCAGTGACAAAATCGCTGTCAGACGAGGCGAGATAGAGGAGCGTGCCAAGAAGATCCTCGGGCAACATCTCGCGCTTGATCGAGCGTGACGCCACGGTGGGACCGCGCGCCATGTCGAAACCGGAATTCGCAGCAAGGCCCTCGCTTTCGGTGAGACCCGGTGCGATGGCGTTGACCTGGATATTCTTCTCGCCCAGCTCGCGGCCGTGGCAGCGCGTGAGCGCGATAACTGCACCTTTGGAGGCGGTGTAGTGCGACAGGCCCGGAGGGCCGTAGAAAAAGGTGCCCGAGGCGATGTTGATCACCTTGCCGCCCCCTGCGCCGATCATCATGGGCACTATGGCGCGCATAACCTGATGCACGCCGCGTGCGTTCACCCGCATCAGCAGGTCGAATTCGTCGTCGGAGATCTCAAAAAACGGCTTGGGTGTGAGCGTCGCAAAGATCGACGCGTTGTTGACCATGATGTCGAGCCCACCCATGCCTTTGGCCGTCTCGACCATGGCTGCCAAATCATCGTTATTGGTGACGTCAACTTTCATGCCTTGGGCGGTACCACCGGCATCCGTGATCATTGCGACCGCGTTTGCGGTGTCCTGTACGTCTGTCACCAAAACCTGTGCCCCGGCATCTGCCATGGCCTTGGCCATCAAGGCCCCGATGCCCTGTGCGGCTCCGGTGATAACGGCTGTTTTTCCTTCTAAACGACCCATGGTTTGCTCCGTCAGTTCAATTCGATTTCAAGAATGCGCGCCACCTCAGGCCAGCTTTTGGCCCCGTTCTCGCGCAGGTCATTAGTCAGGTCTTCTGGGACCCAATCAATCAGGCATTTTTGAAAGTTCTGCCGCGCCTCAATGGCGGCGAACCAGCGCTCTACGTTGGGAAGCCGCCCGTTCTCCCACATGCCGCGCATGGACATCATCGCGAGGCGATTGACGTAGGGCGTCATCGCGATATCGGCGATGGAGAACTTGTTGCCCACGAGCCAGTCCTGACCCTCCAGCGCAGTCTCCATCTTCTGGAGATAGCTGTCGTAGAGCTTGACCTTGTCGGCCGCCCCCGGCGCGTCAAAGCCATAGCGCGTGTAGCTGTCCTTGAGATCCTTCCAATTGGAGGTCACAGACATATTGGGAGTAGAGGCCAGAAACTTCTTGAGCCCCTCCTCTCCGAGGTTCTTGAGAACCGTGTGGCGATGCGAGCAGACGAAGGTCACCGCCCCACAAGCCGGGTGCAGGTCCTCGTCCACGGCCTTGGTCCAGTACCGCGCCTGCGCGCGCTCCCACGGATCGTTCGGGTGAACACTGGTCTCCGGTTCAATCTGGTCGAGGTATTCGATGATGACCGTGCTGTCCGGCACAACCGTGTCGTCATGCACAAGCGTCGGTACCACGCCCTTTGGGTTCAGCTTCAGATAGTCTGCGTCGAACTGCTCGCCCTTGAGGATGTCGATATAGACCCCGTCCCAGGGCAAGCCCTTTTCATCCATCGCGAAACGAACTTTGGCCGCGCAAACGGAGGATCCGTGATGGTAGAGCGTGTAGGTCATAGCTGCACCGTCACCCATTTGAGCTCTGTCATGGCTTCCATGTCTGCATCGGTGCCTTCGCGGCCCACGCCGCTTTCACCGTTGCCGCCAAAGGGCACGTGGGCTTCGTCATGGATCGTGGGGCCGTTGATGTGGCACATGCCAGCGTCGATATGCTTGGCGAAATGCAGCGCCTTATCGATGTTCTTGGTAAAGATCGCCGAAGACAGCCCGTATTCAGTATCGTTGGCCTTCTCAAGGCCCTCCTCGTAGCTCTCGATCGGGTAGATCGAGGTGACGGGGCCAAAGGTCTCGGAACGACATACGGTCATTTCTTCGGTTACGTCAGTGAGCAAAGTCGGCTGACAGCGGTTGCCATCCCATTCGCCGCCGATGACGGTGGCCCCCTTGGCGCGAGCGTCTGCAATATGGTCTTTGACCCGCTGACGCTGTCTACCCGAGATGATGGGCGCAATAACGGTGTCTTGGTCGCGCAGGTCACCCATGCCGACCTTGCCTGCAATCATGGAAAAACGTTTGACGAATTCATCATAGATTGGACGTTCGACGTAGAACCGTGACGAGCCGATGCAGGCCTGACCGCCGAACATGAAAATCGATCGCGCAGCCAGCGGCATGACCTTGTCGAGATCGGCATCGGCCAATACTACTGTAGGGCTCTTTCCGCCCAGCTCGAGTGTGTTCGGCGTTTTGTTTTTCGCACAGATCTCGTTGATGTGCTGCCCAACCACGGTAGATCCGGTGAAAGTCACAAAACCCACATCGGTGTGGCTAGTCAGGTCGTCGCCTATCTCGTGGCCCATGCCGGTAACGACATTGTAGGACCCTGCCGGGAAACCGGCCTCTGCGATGATCTCGGCGAAAATGACCGTCAGGTGCGGCGCCATCTCAGAGGGCAGATGCACTACCGTGTTGCCCACGGCCAATGCGTTCGCAACGAGACGCGTCGTCTTGATCAGCGGCACATTGAACGGAGTGATCACAGCCACGACGCCCAAAGGCTCGCGGATCGACATCGAAAAGGTCCCGGGGCGGTCCGACGGGATTGTTTCCCCGCGCACGTTCCGGCAGAGCCCCGCCGCAGCACGTACCATGGTCAGACCCTTGGTGAATTCGAACATCGCCTTTTGAATGGGCGAGCCGATCTCATCGATCAGGCAGTTGACGATGTCTTGCTGCCGCTCCTCCATCAGCTCCGCAACACGCAGCAGCATCCGCTCACGCTGCGTCGGCGTGGTCTCGCGATAGCCTGCGAAACTAGCCTTTGCTGCAGCTACTGCGCTGCGCATGTCACCGCCAGTGCCCTTAGCCGCATGGGCATATAGGCTGTCATCGAGTGGATTGAGCACCTCAAAGGTATGGCCGTTTTCGGCGTCGACCCACGCGCCATTGATAAAATGCTGGAGCGTCCTGATTTCAGTTCTCGTGTCCATGGTGCGGCTCCTTTGCTGGACTATCCGCCAACCACTGCTTCCGGCAGGAAGAGCGCTATTTGCGGAAAGATGATGAGAAGAACGATCATCAGCGCCATGGCAAACCAGAACGGCCAGATGCCGCGGAATATACGGCCCATAGGCACGTCAGGCGCGATGGATTTGACGATGAAAACATTGATGCCAACGGGCGGGGAAATCATCCCCATCTCGAGCACGATAACGACGATGATACCAAACCAGATGAGGTCCCAGTTCAGGCCAACGGCGATGGGAATGACGACCGGAATGGTCAGCACCAGCATCGCGATGGATTCAAGGAACATGCCGAGGAAGATGTAGACGGCGATGATGATCAAGAGCACGCCGACGTCACCGATCGGCAGCGAGGTCAGCAGAGTGACCAGCTGCGAAGGTACCTCGGTCAGCGACATGAACGGGATAAAAACGAAGGCACCGATGATGATCAGGAAGACCGTGGCCGTTGCGTTCATCGTCTGAAGAATGACTGTCTTGGAGGCCTCAAAGGTCAGCGTTCGCCGCCAAGCTGCCACCACGAAAGTAAAGAATGCACCAACACCAGAAGCTTCGACCGGCGTGAAAAACCCGGTGTACATGCCGCCGATGGTCAAAAATACGACCCCGATGATCGGCGCAGCCTTCAGCAGCGCTTCCTTACGTTCCGGCCAGGCGGAACGTTCGCCGTTGGGACCGGCCTCGGGATTGCGAGCGACGACGAGGTAGATCGCGCCGATAAAGAGCAATGTCAGGATGATCCCGGGGAACACGCCCGCCATGAAGAGCCTGCCGATGCTCTGCTCGGTCAGGACAGCATAGATAATCATCCCACCCGATGGCGGGATCAGGAAGCCCAGTGTACCCCCTGCCGCTACAGATCCGGTCGCCAGACTGTCAGAGTATTTGTACCTCTTCATTTCAGGCAATGCGACGCGGCCCATGGTTACTGCCGAAGCCAACGAGGAACCTGAGAGTGCCGCAAAGCCGGCGCAGGCCGCGATGGTGGCCGAGGCAAGCCCGCCCCGCAGGTGCCCCATCCAACGATAGGCGGCGGTAAAGAGGTCATTAGACATCCCCGAAACCCCCGCCAGCGTCCCCATCAGGACAAACATCGGGATCACGAGGAGGTTGAAATTCGACGCCGCCTCAAAGGTTTCGCCCGAGAGGTTCGAATAAGCGATGCGAAGTGCCCGAGACCACGCCTGGTCAGAGGCCATGCCGACGGTGATGAACTGGTTGGCGTTGGCAACGACCGTCCCCACCAGACCAACGCCCAGCATCGACAGCGCCACAGGCATGCGCAATGCAAGCAGGACAAAAAGAACGAGCAGACCCAGAATTCCGAGGAGCGTCATGCTGATCATAGCTCGTCTCCACTGATCTTGAGCTTCACAACTTCGCCCGAGGTCACGAGCTGCCAGATGTCGAGACACAGCACGACGGTGTAGATCAGGATTGATATCGCCAGGAGGTAGTAAAATGGGCCGAACGAAATCAGCAGCTGCTGCGTCGTCTCGCCAAACTTGGCCGCGGTGCCGCCCGCGTGCCAGAGCCGCCAGGCCATGATCCCCAAGAGCGCCACGCCCGCGATTTTGACCACGACCAGCGACCACTTTGCGAAAGCCGCGGACATCCGGTTTTCCAGAACCTCGATTTCGATGTGAGCACCGGTTCTCGAGCCCAGAGGGATCGACAGGGCGACGATGACGACGAGCGACAGGATCAGCAGGTCCTCGGCCCCCACGATAGGCGAATTCAGTGCCTTGCGCATGATCAGCACGTTCCAGACCGTAAATCCGGTCATGAAGATCAGCGTGGCACCACCCAGGATCAGAGAGACCCAGGTCAGCACCGCGTCTACCGCGCGTATGGCACCGGGAAGTGTGGATTCTTGTGACATCAAAGCCCCCCAAAAAGCGCGCCCAGGCCCCGCCAAGAGCCCGGGCTTTGGAACCTACTGGTTCAGCGCTTCGTAGATTTCCTGAGCGTTATCGATCCCGCGCGACGCATAGTCGGCATAGATCTCGGCCATGCCTTCTGCAGCGGCGGCCTCCATCTTGGCGCGTTCTTCGTCGGACACGGTGATCCATTCCACTTTCAGCTCTCCGGCGGCTCGCTGTTCCTCGACCCACTCCAGGGCAACCTCGTCGGCGTGGTGGAACGAACGGGCTAGCTCAATTGAAAACGGCAAGCCGGAAACCTCGTCTATGACGGCACGATGCTCATCGCTGAGGCCCTCATACCGTTCGCGGTTCATTACGTAGAATACGGGGTTGAACGTGGCCGGGGTGTTCAGGATCGCATAGTCCGCCACCTCATCGAGGTTCCATGGCGGCATGATGTTATTGATCGTCGAGATCGCTCCGTCGATCGTTCCGGTGCTTAACCCGGTATAGTGCTCGGACGGATCCAGCTGGACCGGAACAGCGCCCATCCCCTGGATCACCGGCGTCGTCATCGAGGCGAAAGGCACGATCTTCGCCCCCTTCATGCCGTCAATCGTCGAGACATCCTTGGTAGAGATGATCATGCCCCCCGCAGGGTTGCCAATGGCCAGAACTTTCACGTCGCTCCATTCGTCGGCCATGTACTCGTCAAAGACCGCCCACATGCGTTCTGTGGAATCGAGCGCATCGACGGCTACACCCGGCGGAACAGCTAGCATCGTCTTTGGGAAGAGCGTCGGCGTAGTGGAGGCGATGCCGAACGTGATGTCGGCCACACCCTCAACCGCGCGTTTATATTGCTGCGTTGGTCCTGCTCCGAGCTGACCAGCAGCAAAGAGCTTGAGCGTCAGAGTGCCATTTGAGCGTTCCGCGATCTCCTTCTCGAACCACGCCAGAGCGCCTGTGATGGATTCATGGGACGGCGGGACAAAGGTCGCCACCGAGAGCTCTTCGGCCTGAAGGGCACTCGTGCTCAGAAGAAGTGCTGCAGCGGTCGTACGGAAAGTCTGGATAAGTGTCATGTCTGGACCCTCACTGGTTGATTGCGTTGTAGATTTCTTCGGCATTCTCGATCCCGCGAGACGCGTAGTCGGCGAAGATCGCTTTCATGCCCTCGGCAACGGCGGCATCCATGCGCGCGCGTTCTTCCGCGCTCACCGTGACCAGCTCGTAATTCTTGCCGGTAGTTGACTGCATGGTTTCCAGAGACTTTTCATCGGCCCCGTCAAAGCTCTCTGCCAGCTTCATCGACGCCGCCTCCCCGGCCAGTTCGTCCACGATCGCACGGTGCTCATCCGAGAGGCCCATGTACCGCTCTTTGTTCATGACCACGAAGATCACGGCGTGCTGTACAGGGACGTTGACGGTGAAATGCGACGCGACATCCCAGAAGTTCCAGGGTGCGGTCATGTTGTTGTAGGTGGCGTAGGCGCCGTCGATCGTGCCCGTCGATAGGCCCGTGTACATCTCGGTCACCGGCATCTGCACGGGCACCGCGCCCATGGCCTCGATGATCGGCGTCGTGAGCGCAGCATAGGGTACGACCTTGGCCCCCTGCATGGCGTCAAGCGTCGACATATCCCGCGTCGAGGCGATCCCGATACCGGCTGCTGTGCTCAGCGCGATGACTTTGACGTCTTCGTATTCGTCGGCGAGGTACTCATCGAACACCGCCAAAAGGCGCTCTGTTGCGTCAGCAGAGCTTTCTGCCTTGCCCGGCGGGATTGCCAGCATCGTTTTCGGGAAGAGAGCGGGCGTGTAAGCCGTGACGCCGAATGTGATATCAGCCACGCCTTCAACGGCGCGCTTGTATTGCTGAACCGGTCCCGCACCCAATTGCCCGGCGGGGAATAACTGCATCGTCAGCGACCCGTCAGAGCGCTTCTCCAGCTCTTCACCGAACCACGAAAACAAGACTGTGTTGGTGTGGTGTTGTGGCGGAACAAACGTCGCCACGGTCAGCTCTTCTGCGATGGCCGACGGGGCCACAAGGGCCAAGCTGGCAGCAAAAACGGTTGATAGACCTAGTCGTGAAATATTCATGGCTTCCTCCCTAGCCGCGCGGCCAACCTTTGCTTTTGGGATCCCAAGTTTCTTTAAAACGGATCATCAAAGGGTGATTCTATGCGCAATTTGGCCAATAAGGCGTGATTCAGGATCCTAAATCAAGGATTTTTTGCTTTGCGCACCAGCTTTGGGATCCCAAGTATTGACTTTGGGATCCCAAAGTGGGTGACTGACATATGGACTCGATTGACGCACAGCTCGCGGCTCAGATCCGCCACGACATCATCCACGGGGCGTATCCGGCAGACGAACGCCTGTCCGAAGCGAAGCTCTGCGAGACCCATAAAGTGTCGCGGACACCGGTACGCCTGGCACTGCGTCTTCTTGAAAGAGAAGGCATCGTGCAACGCGGTGAAGGCCGCGGATACCGGATCGTCAGCCCTACCATCACCGATATCATGCAGGCCGTTCAAGTGCGCGGGCATTTGGAAAGCCTCGCAGCCCGACTGATGTCTCAGGCTCCAGAACGAGAGAACTACCTGTCCCACATGGCCGAGGCTATCGAAACGATCGATGGTCTTATCAATCTGGGCCGCTTGGACGCGCCGACCATGCATCAGATGCAATCCGCCAACGAGCTGTTCCACACCTCGATCCTCGATGGTTGCGGCAACGACTACATTGGCTTCACCTGCAAGCAGATCAGCCACCTTCCCATGCTGGCGGCCGGTTCCATGGTATTTGACCGCGCGATTACAAACTCTCCTAAGCGATGGGAGGAAGGCCTGTTTCGCCTGCGTATCGGCAACGCTCAGCACCAGGTCATCTATGAAGCCATCGAATTAGGCGACCCTGTGCGCGCCGAAGGCATGATGCGCGAGCACTCGCACACAATGATCACGTACATTGAAACCTTCGAAAAACGGGACGGCAATCTGACTGTTTCCGATCTCGTGTCCTTCTCTGCGGCCGCACAAACTGACATGCCAAAACTGTGAGGACCCAATGCCTGCGCATCCCGATCTAATCCGCCAAAGTGCCCAGTTCGAAAAGAAGATCCACCGCTTGGCGGACGGAGTTTACTCCGCGGTCGGTTACGCCGCATCGAACGTTCATTTTCTGGTTGGCTCAGAGGGTGTGGTCGCCATCGATACCACCGAAACGACCCAAGCCGCGGCGAACATTCTCGCAGATTTTCGCGAAATTTCGACGCTCCCGATCTCTACGATTATCTATACGCACTCCCACCGGGATCATATCTCTGGGGCGACCGTTTTCGCAGACGGCCGCGATATAGAAATCATCGCCGCGGACAATTTTGCGTCTGACCTCGTCGACACCGGCCCATCGCGCCCGGCACCCAATGGCGCACTCATGGCCCGCACCAAACGCCAGTTTGGCATCAGCCTACCTGGAGATGAACGTGTGAGCCTGGGTGTCGGCCCGGGCGACCGCCCCATGCAAGGTATGGGCGCGGGCTATTTGGAACCCACGCTGCGCGTTGCCGAAACCACCATGTTGAGCCGTGAGGGTTTTGACCTCGAGCTCACCAAGGCGCCCGGCGAAACGCCTGATCACCTGATTGTCTGGCTCGCGTCGGACAAGGCGCTCTTTAGCGGTGACAATTTCTATCACGCCTTCCCAAACCTCTATGCAATCCGCGGAACGGCCTATCGTGATTTCGATTCCTGGGCCGAGACCATGGATCAGCTCATGGAATACGAAGCCGAGATTTTAGCGCCCGGCCACACCCTCCCCGTGCTGGGAAGCGAGGCGATCAAAGAATGTCTGACTGGTTACCGAGACGCGATCAACCACGTCGTCACCGAAACCGTCGCCGGGATGAACGCGGGCCTCGATCCGGTGACCATCGCCGCAGGTCTCAAGCTGCCGCCCGAACTGGCCGCTAAGCCCTACTTGAAGGAATTTTATGGCTCGGTGAACTACGCCTCGCGGGCCTATTTCGCCGGAACTCTAGGCTGGTTCGATGGCAACCCGACAAGCCTCCGCCAACTGCCACCAGCCGACGAGGCCAGACGGCTTGTCGCCCTGCTGGGGGGCAGCGGAGCAGTGGAGACCGCGGCAAAGGCCGCGCTTGATAGCGGTGACGCACAATGGGCCATGGAACTAGCGGACAGGCTTCTTGCCCTCGGCGATGGATCTCCACAAGCCAAAGAGATCAAGATCAGCGCGATGCGAAAGCTCGCCGCCGAAACCCTGAACGCACCGACAAGAAACTACTACCTGCTCTCAGCGCGAGAACTAGAAGCAGACTAAGGCCCTACCCAGGTTGGCTGGCTTGTGTCATGCAACTCAATAATCTTGCGTCGCCAATTGCTAGGATCAGCGCCGCAATTCACGGACAGCAAAAGAGCTGACCAATACCGGGAGGATTTAATGGCTTGGAATTCGATACTGTGCGCGTATAGCGGCGACGCGGCCCGAGGCAGTGGGTTGCGGCACGCCATTCGAGTAGCCAAGCATCACAATGCTCATCTCACCGGTGTTTTGCGCCACGGGACATCGCGAGTCCAAATGCGCCTGACCCCCCATCTTCCTCAGGAATTGATCGACCAGCTCGACCGAGTGGACCAAGCGCATGTCAGCGACATCAAAGAACGCTTCACGGCGGCCATCGAGGCCGATGGGATCGCGGGTAACGCTGAATTCGTGGAAATTCTCCCGTCGCGCGACGGCGATCTTCCCGAATTCGCTCACGCCTATGACCTTATCGTCATGGGGACCCATTCCGACGAAGCTCAGGATGCCCACTTGTCGCCTCACCCCGATCTTGTTTCCCTTCGCAGCGGTCGCCCCGTGATGGTGGTGCCAAATGGCTACGAGGGGGAAGGACTGGCAGAACGTGCCATAGTCGCCTGGGACGGCGCCCGCGCTGCAACACGGGCTCTCAGCGATACGGTTGAGGTCCTTGCAGAAAAAGAAGCGGTCAAAATCGTCAGCGTCAGCAAGGAGCCACGCGGCACTGACCGGCTTATGAAGAATCTTTCGCGTCACGGCGTAAATGCGAGTTTTGCGGTCGTCGAACGCTCTGGTTCGATTGCCGAGACTCTTCTCGCCGAGGCCGCCTCTTTCGATGCCAAGTTACTTGTCCTCGGCGCGTTTGAGCACAGCAAGTTCAGCCACGACCTTTTCGGCGGCGTCACCACCGAAGTTATCGCGAAGACAAATATCCCGGTCTTAATGTCCCACTAAAGAAAGCCCGAAAAGAGAAACAAGAGGCCTGCGAAGGTCCGGTAAGAACATCCAATGGAAACGCTAACCCTCAATACCGAGATGATCGTCGTGCTCGGCATACTGGCCGTCACCGTATTCCTGTTTGTTACGGAAACCTTTCGAATAGATTTCACTGCTGTCCTGGTCATGGTCGCGCTTGGATTTTTGTCTCAGCTCCCGGGGCTCGAAAACCTTGCAAGCATTGATCGCCTATTTGAAGGCTTCTCATCGAACGCGGTCATGTCGATCATCGCGGTGATGATCATCGGTGCAGGACTCGACAAAACAGGGTTGATGTCCAAAGTCGCCAGTTGGATCGTCAAGATCGGCGGAAAAACCGAAGCGCGCCTGATCCCCATTATCTCAGGCACCGTGGGCGTCATCTCATCGTTCATGCAGAACGTAGGCGCTGCAGCACTCTTTTTACCAGTGGTCAGCCGCATCTCTGTGCGCACCGAGATTCCCATGAGCCGACTTTTGATGCCCATGGGCTTTTGCGCCATCCTTGGGGGTACGATCACGATGGTGGGCTCGTCGCCGTTGATCCTGCTCAATGACTTGATCGTGACATCGAACGAAACCCTCCTGCCCGGCCAGCAAATGCAGACGTTCGAGCTTTTTGACGTCACACCCGTGGGGATCAGTCTCGTGCTGACCGGCATTCTCTACTTCGTGATTTTCGGACGCTGGGTTTTGCCGTCGCACAGCCAGGAAAGCGCGACGAGCGGGCAGTCGATCCGCGACTATATGCGCGGACTCTACGGCGTCGATACCGAGATATTCGAGGTGATCCTGCCCGAGAACAGCCCCTTTGAAGGCCGCAGCATCGCTGATGTCATGATTGAGGAGCATCTCCACATCATCGGCACTCACTACCGCCGGCAGAGTTTTTTCATGCCGCCGCCCTCAACCACCACGATCACCACGCCGTGTCGCCTTGCCGTTTTGGGAAACCGAGCGGACGCCCAGGCCCTGGCCAAAGACGGCGGCGGTCGGCTTCTGCCGCAGCTCGAAATCTTTGCGGACGATTATGCGCCTACCGCCTGTGGCATGGCCGAAGTCGTCGTTCCTCCGGGTTCTGATCTCGTAGGCCACTGCGTAGTCGATCTGGAAATGCGCAAAATCTACGGGCTCAGCCTTGTAGCGATCCGGCGCGGCGAAGAGACATTGAGCCTCGTAGAGACCGAAGATCACAAACCCACCCGCGTTGGCCTCGTGCCCCTGGAAACCGGCGACACTCTCGTCGTTTTTGCAAAGTGGGATCGGTTAGCGAAACTCACGTCGGACCGCAACTTCGTGGTCGTCACGCAGGACTTTCCGCGCGAAGATGTCCGCCCCCAAAAGGTTGGTTTTGCGCTCGGCTTCTTTGCTATGGCGCTCGCACTAATCCTTTTCAGCGATATTCGACTGTCGCTGTGTCTACTTGGCGCTGCCACCGGCATGATACTCTCTGGCGTGCTACGCATCGAAGAAGCCTATAACGCGGTCAGTTGGAGCACGGTGTTCCTGCTGGCCAGCCTCATACCCTTGGGTCAGGCAGTCCAAAACACGGGCACGGCGGCCTGGATTGCCCAGGAAACCTTGCGCCTTTTTGACGGGGTTCCGGTCTTCGGGTTGCAGGTGGGCGTCGCCCTTTTGGCTACGGCATTTACGCTCGTGATGTCGAATGTAGGCGCCACAGTACTCCTCGTACCGCTGGCGGTGTCCATCGCCGTGGCTGCTGGCGGTGATCCAGCGATTTTCGCCCTGACCGTGGCAGTTGCCACATCGAATTCCTTCCTGATCCCGACCCACCAAGTCAACGCATTGATCATGGCCCCCGGGGGCTACAAAGTGACGGATTTCATCCGGTCTGGCAGCATAATGACCGTGCTCTTCCTGATCGTATCGCTCTGCGCCATGGCACTGTTTGTCTGAGAACGGGAGTGCGTGGCGCTGCGTAAAAACTCACCCCCCGCGACGCTATGGTCCCGGGGGGCAAAAGACTCGGTTTCACACAATGCAGACCTGGCACTAGGCCAGGCCCGCTAGCTCATTTGTCCCAGTAAGCCGCTGCAAGTCCCAAAAGGAACTCACCACCGTAGCCCGGATAGGCGGCTTTCATCGCGGCTGTTACCTCATCAGGAGTGCTTGCCGCTTCCCAGGCCGCGTCGAGCGTTTTGACGTAGCCAATCGCAGTATCAAGTTCACCGCGCGTCGTCGGCAGGCCATGGCCCACGAGCAACGTGTCAAATGCTTCATCATCGCGCAGCTCTTCGAGCGTCGCGATCCAGTTTTTGCGGTCCACACCGGGTGCAAAGTAGATGCCGTTGTAAACAAGGTCCTGAACCACAGCGACGCGCTGTTCAGGCAGTACGGCAACGATAGTTTTGGGTGCTTCCGCATTGTCGTAGGCACGGAATTCAACCGGCACACCGCCGATTTCAGTCATGCCAAGCTCAAGGTCTGCACCATTTAGCAACGAGGTGGGCTCCGGCTGTTCACCGCTGGTCGCTTCGGCCCGCAACCCTTCGCGGATTTCCGGCAACGTCACAAACTCGACGCCCTCAAAGGTGCTTACGCCACCCCAGTGGTCGGGATGCTCATGGCTGACATAGGCGGTGTGGATGTTCTTACCGGTCGAGGCCACAAGCGCGGCCACCTCTGCGGCCGTGGGCGGCAGAAAGGTCGCGTCGGCCAACAGGATCTGGTCACCCAGCTCGATCACGTGGGACGTCACATTCACCGCCTGCGCCGGCGACACATAGGTGTGGAACGTCACGCCACCCTTGGCAAAGGAATGGACCGTGCCCGCGGGCAGCGCACCTTGGGCCTGAGCAAAGGTTGGTTCGGCAACCCCGCGCACCAGCGCTACGGCGCCTGCGGTAAGGGCGGCACCTTGGATCAGCTGACGACGATTCAAATTGCGTGTCATGGGAATTCTCCTTGTCAGAAAAAGTGGTCTCGGGGCGCCAAGCTCCGAGACCGTAATCCGGCTAGTTGCGGCCGTGATACGCTTGGCTCAGGGCAAAGCTGTCCTCGAACCAGTTCCAGAGCACTACTTGCCCGTCGCGGACCTTCGCGCGCAGAGCAAAGGTGAACTCACCCGTTTCTTGGCCGCTCTTGGTGGTGATGCCGTTCATGCGGCCAAACACTGCCACAGTGTCACCAAAGGCAAAGGCGTCTTCGTTTTCCCATTTGGTGGTCTGTAGGTTCTCCGAGAACACACCGAGGAAGGCAAAGATAGCCTCCTTGCCAACGCTTTCGCCGATCCATGGCAGGCTGGTGTCACCTTCATTATGCCAGACCATATCATCGGCCATCAAAGCGTCCATTTTCTCCATGTCGCCGCTGCCCATGGCGCCCATAAAGGCCATAACAGTGTCAAATGATGCTTGCGAAGTTTCGTCCATTTCTTGTGCTCCTACGTGGGTTGCGAGAATTGTCGCGAGCGCGCCCGCGAGGGTGGTTTTGAGAAGAGTTCTGCGATTCATGCTTAGGACTCCGTTGGTGTTCGCGGCCCTGAATGGGCACGCATGGTAATTTCTGTGGGTCTGGCGCCAGAGACCCCGGCGGAGACGACCACCGGCGCGTTGCACCACGACAACTTCGGGTTCTCGCGAAATGCGAACCGTTCGAGGTATCGCGTCATGATCTCTATGACGCGCACCAGTTGCGCCTGATCTTCGGCCTGCGCGCAGAGCTCGAGTTGGTCATCGCATCCTGCCAAGCTGCATTGCCCAAATTGAAAGCTGATGCGCACATCAAAAGGCGGGCTTGTTTGGGCAGCTTGAGGCCCGAAATGCTCGCAGAACGTACGCACATAGCGGCGCGCTTGTTCGGTTTTGAATGTGGCGAAGGCCTGCATCGCAGCGGTCCCTTTGTGTCGATGCGGGACACTAACCGCCGAGCGTTGATCTGATTATCCGGTCATTTTGGACTTTATAATTCGGCTGAGCCGACCAATAGTTGCGCACCCATTGCTTAACGGTCAGGTGTCGCCTTGATTGATCACCTCAAACAAATGGCCATCTTCGCGCAGGTCGTCGAAGAGGGAACCTTCCGGGGCGCTGCCAAAGCGCTCGGGCTGTCCCCGTCACGTGTCAGCGAAACTGTCTCTGAACTCGAAGACTACCTCGGAGTGACGCTTCTATACCGCACGACCCGTAAGATCGCGTTGACCAATGAGGGCAGAATTTTCTACGGCCGGGTCGTCGAGATGATGCATAGCGCCGAAGCCGGGTTGAACGAAATCAGCGCTATCGCGATGGAGCCCGTAGGGGCCCTAAGGATCTCATTTCCTGCATTCCTATCATCGAGCCCGCTATCCACCGCCGTGGCCGACTTTTCCAAGCGCTATCCGAATGTCGCTTTGTCGGTCACATATACCGACAACGAAGTCGGTCTCATCGAGGACGGGTTTGACCTCAATATCCGTGCGGGATGGCTCGACGATAGCTCTATGATGTCCCGAAAGCTCGCTGTTGGGCAGCGCAAGTTAGTCGCTGGCAGAAAACACGCCAGTCGCCATAGCGTGCCAAAGAGTCCGGCGGATCTCGAAGATTGGGACTGGATCCGCTATCGCAACCGCGCTGATACGACCGTGCTCGTGGGGCCGGATGGAACCGAAGGCAAAGTAACCGGCAAGGCCCAGATCGAAGTGGACAGCATTCATGCGCTCGATCACCTAGTGCGCCAAAATCTGGGCGTCACGATCCTTCCCGCAAACATGGCTGACCAAGGGATTGAAGACGACGCGTTGGTGCCGCTAATACCCGACTGGACCCTGCGAGAACTCGGGATCTTTGCTGTTTGGCCAGACAGATCTCGCCGCGAAAGCCTTACCCTGCTCTTCGTCCGATTCCTTGCGCAACAGGGACTTTGCGATCCGATCCCTGCGTGAAGCCCCTTCAGAAATCAATGCAACGGCCGTGTTTTTGGCCCAATGCACCCGAAACCTAAACATGATTGACAGACAGGCCCCAATATTTTTCACTCGGTAAAATAAAGGGAGTATCGCAACTTTGTTTCTTGGAATCGACATCGGCACTTCGGGCGTTCGCGGTATTCTCGTCGACGAAAGCGGACGTGTTCTAACGGAGGCAAGTGCCCCGTTGGAGACCCATCACCCCCATCCAGGCTGGTCAGAGCAGGACCCTGACAGCTGGATCACCGCAATTGGCCATGTGGTGCATGACCTCAGATCGAAGGATGCCGAAGCCTTCGCAGAACTTAAGTCCATCGGACTAAGTGGGCACATGCACGGTGCCACGTTGGTAGGCAAAGACGGGCGCGCACTGAGGCCTTGTATTCTCTGGAATGACACGCGGTCGGCTGCCGAGGCCCGAGCGCTCGATGCGATGCCCGTCATGCGTGAAACTTCAGCGAACATCGTTTTCCCCGGATTTACCGCGCCAAAGCTTGCATGGGTCTCGCAGCATGAACCGAACATATTTGAACGCACGATCAAAGTGCTCCTCCCAAAGGACTATGTCCGGCTCTGGCTCACCGGTGAGTACATCAGCGACATGTCCGATAGTGCCGGCACCTCGTGGCTGGACGTCGGCGACCGCGATTGGTCTTCCGGCGCGCTTGCTGCCTCGGGCATGCGACGCGACCAGATGCCTGACCTGGTTGAGGGCAGCGCTGTGGCCGGTAACCTGCGCAACGCTCTGCGATCAGAATGGGGCCTTAGGCATGATGTTGTTATCGCTGGAAGCGCCGCCGACAACGCTGCGGCTGCTTGCGGTGTAGGATGCCTAAACGAAGGCATGGGGTTTGTTTCCCTCGGCACCTCAGGTGTCCTGCTTGCGGCGAGAGATGGATTTGCTCCCGCACCCGAAGCCGCGGTGCATACGTTCTGCCACGCCGTGCCTGATCGTTGGTACCAAATGGGCGTGATCCTCGCGGCAACTGACAGCCTGAATTGGCTGGCCCGCAACCTGGGCCAAGCGCCCGGCGACTTGGCAGGCGCATTACCTGGCGGAATTTTTGGGCCGTCTTCGGCGCTATTTCTTCCGTACCTTTCCGGTGAAAGGACGCCCCATAACGATGCGGAGATCCGAGGGGCCTTTATAGGTCTCGATGTCGGTATGGGGCCGGAAAGTCTGACACAAGCAGTCATGGAGGGCGTAGCATTTGCTCTTCGCGATAGCCACGATGCGCTGCGGGCGACGGGTGCCAAGCTTGAAACCGTATTGGCAGTAGGCGGCGGCGCACGCTCGCGGTTTTGGCTGGAAACCATAGCAACACTGTTGGATACCCCTTTGTCACTCCCTGCCGCCGGTGAACTTGGTGCGGCAATGGGCGCAGCACGCCTCGCAATTTGCGCAGCAACAGGCGCACCCCCCGAAGACGTAATGACCCCGCCAGCCGTGTCCGAAGTGATCGAGCCAAGGCAAGATTTGTCGGACGCTTACGAGGCCGCATACGGTCGGTATCGTGCCGCCTACCCTGCAATTTCTGCAGTCATGAAGGCCTAGCGGGATGCAGAGGTCGTCGATGACAAAGGGGCTCTTGTTTCGCGCTGCCGCGGCTTTGGGCGCAGCAATAGTGTGGACGTCAACCAGCGTCGCGTTGGACCTAGGCCCAAAACCCGAATTCAAAGACCGTGATCCCGCGCGAGTGAAACTAGGGCAACTGCTTTTCTACGATCCGATCCTTTCAGGAAACAAACAGGTGAGCTGCGGCACCTGCCACCATCCGCGATTTGGGACAGCGGACGGGGTGTCTTTGTCTCTGGGCGACGGTGCGCTCGGGCTTGGCCCAGCGCGCGTAGCCGATCCCAATAACATGCCTGAGCAACGCATCCCGCGTAACGCCCCGGGCCTTTGGAATTTGGGCGCGTCCGAATTTACGGTTTTCTTTCATGACGGGCGCCTGGAAACCGACCTCAGCCAACCCAACGGGATACGCACGCCCATTGGCGAAGACATGGCGCCGGGTTTTCAGTCCGCCCTCGCCGCCCAAGCCATGTTTCCAGTGCTTTCAGCTGATGAAATGGCTGGGCACTACTCTGAAAATGACGTGAGTAAAGCAGTGCGGCTTGGCCTACTTAGCCAAGAAGGCGGCGCGTGGGACATAATCGCTGAACGCGTTTCCGCCATACCCTACTATGCCGACGCTTTCCGGGAGATATCTCCGCAGACCGGGGTAACATTTGCCGAAGTCGCAAACGTGATCGCCGACTTCATGGCCCATGAATGGCGCGCAGATAACAGTCCCTTTGACGCCCATATGCGCGGCGAGGCGCAGCTTGACGCAAAGGCAAAGCAGGGTATGCAACTGTTCTACGGCAAAGCCGGTTGCAGTGGCTGCCACACCGGCTGGTTACAGACCGACCATCGCTTTCACGCGATCTCCATGCCACAAATCGGACCCGGGAAATCCGCGCGGTTTGAAAGCCACGCGCGGGATGATGGCCGCCTGCGCGTCACTGGCAGAGCTGAGGACGCCTATGCATTTCGAACGCCATCCTTGCGCAATGTAACCTTGACTGCACCCTATGGCCATTCGGGAGCATACCGGACGCTAGAGGACGTGGTGCGACACCATTTGGACCCTGTGACATCGCTCTATGAGTATGCACTTGATCGCGCCGTCTTGCCTGTGCTGCACGAAGCACGCGACGACGCGATCTTGTCTTCGAGAGAAGACTTAGCAGCAATCGCCGCAGCGAATGATCTGGCTCCGCAGTCACTAACCGACCCAGAAGTCGACGCCATCTTGGCTTTCCTGGGGGCACTAGAAGACCCCGCCGAACGTCTCGGCGTGCCACAGACGGTGCCTAGCGGTTTACCCGTGGACCAATAGACGGACGCTACCTAGTCACTTTGAAGTGCCGATTGACCTCGGCTTTCCTCCACTCTGTGACGGTGGCATCTGGCCAGATCACCCGGATTTCTCCGGTGCTTGCTTGCCCCAATCCGAAATGCTCTGGAGTGGCTTGGCCGCTCGCATGCCCGCCGCCGATGGTGACCTCCCGCGTTTGCATTCCACCTTCGGTGCGCAGCTCAATAAAGCTGCCTACGGCGTTGCGATTTGTGCCGGTTTGCTCAAGCGAGACCGCGAGCCAGTTACCCGGATTTTCTGATGTGTTCTGATAAATCTCCATCGGTGCGCGGCGGTTAACTACAGCAAGATCTAATCGCCCATCTTGGTCAAAATCCGCTAACGCTGCCCCACGAGATCGGGCGAAAGTGGCTATGCCCGCGGGCCCCGACACCTCAGTGAAAGTTCCATCAGCGCGCTGCTCCAACAGACTATTGGGATCTTCCATCGCCGAGCCCGGCATCTGTTCAACATTCCCCTTTGAAACGAAAATATCGTCGCGACCATCGTTCGTGACATCGCCAAACTGGGCATGCCAGCCTGTCGAGGGACGGCCATCGCCTCCTACATGGGGCCGATGCGCAGTCGTGCCATACTCGTAGGTAACATCCCGCCAGACGGGTCCCCCAACAGTGGGATCGAACTGTTGAAACTTCTGGTCCCCCATGGACGTCAGATACACCTCGGGAAAGCCGTCTCCGGTCAAGTCACGCGAAGCGATCCCCATGCCCCAAATCGAATAGGGCTGCCAGTTTTCCTCTTGGCCGAACAATCGCGGCTCTGCGTCCATCGACCAGAGTTGTTCCTGCCCTCCGCGGACGTAGTAGTGCCGGTCATTGCTAATCCGCAGATCGGCGCGCCCTGTGCGTCCCCAATCCGAAAACAGAAGCGAGAGCGCGCAAAACCCCGGTTCGAGCCGCAGTGGAGGGCCATAGGCCTCGCCCTCTGGTCGGTAGAGCATGGTTGCGTCGCAGGCCTCGAAGGGCCCGTCCGGGTTGGAGCGGTCCACATAGGTCCCAAAGGCCAATGTTGGCAGCGTCTGACCGTCCTCCCACGTCGCCGAAAAGGCCGTCGTCCACTGATCGCCCGACGTAAAACCCAGCGTGTCAAAGGGCTCGAACCGGCACTCACCCACGCCGCGCAATAGGACATCCGCGCCGACGCGCATCACGGCGAGGTCCATGAAACCGTCGCTGTCGATATCGAGCGGATAGGCCCCGGTAACGCCGGTAAGCGCCAGATCAAGCGGCGTCGCTTCGTCAAAGGACACCCCTGCCCCGGACGTGTTCAGATAGAGCTGCGCCGCATTGGAACCGCCTGCCGCGTAAAGCTCTGGCAAGCCGTCCTGATTGCAGTCAAACACCGCCACGCCTCCGCCGACAAAATGTTCCCACCCGCCGTCATAGACATGGGGCTCGACCTCGACCGGCGCAAAGAGCGGACCCCCTGTCTCGGCGGCGAGAAACACCGGCGTCAACGCGACGCTGGCGGTGGCAACTACGCGGATCATTGATCCAGCTCCTTCACCTTGAGGGCCGAGACCTGTTCGATCGCCATGGCCGCCGCGCCCCGCGCCCACATGAGGTCATCCCAATGGTGCACCCGAATATCGGGCAGCGGCGCATCGACCTTGACCACATTGCTTTGAACCTGGGCCAATACGGCCTCGGAATGGAGATGCGAAATTCGGTGGCCTGCCCCGGACAGAATGATCCGCTCCGGGTCGAAAAGGTTGATCAGGTTTGAGAGCCCAAGACCGAACATCTGACCGGCTTCGTCCAGGACTGATTGTGCCTTATCGTGGCCTTCGGCGGCGTTCTGGACAAGCTCGCGCACCGTGGCGACCGCGCCGTCCATGCGCGCCAACAGCGCGTAGCTCCCCACATAGGCTTCTAGACAGCCGCGCTGGCCACACTGGCACTGCGCGCCATTCAGGGCGACTTTGGTATGACCGAATTCCGCACCGCAGCCCCGTTCTCCCCGGTGCAGACGGCCGTCGAGCACGATGCCGAGACCGACGCCATATTCCACGGTAACCACCAGAAAGTTGCGCAGGCCCTTGGCTTCGCCAAACAGCTGTTCGGCCTTGGCCACGAGGTTGGCGTCATTCTCAATGAACGCCGCGCATGGGAGATGTTCGGCCAGGAGCGGGCCCAGATCGATATTGCGTTCGGTGAGGGACGAGGACCAATGCACAAACTTGGCTCCCGCGTCCACCTGCCCCGCCATGCCGATGGAGATACCCGCGAGGCTATCGATGGCCCCAGGAATATCGGCGCAGGCCGCCTCGACCCCGTCGCGGATCTCGCGGACGAGCGCCGCCGGTTCCATCTGAGGATTGGCGAGCTGCACGTTGCGATGGGCAACTTCCTCGCCTGCGAAATCGAGAATGAGAACAGACATCGTTTCGCGGGCGATCTTGATCCCTGCGACGAAAGACCGACCCTTGGTCAGTTGGAGAGCCACACGCGGGCGCCCGCGCCGGGCGCTATCTCCATTGTCGGCGCTGCTGACCTCCTCGATCAGCTCGCCAGACATCAGGCCAGAGGTCACGAAAGTGACGGTCGCGGGGCTCAGGCGCAGGGCGGCGGCGATGTCCGTGCGAGACGCCTCCCCCGACTCACGGATGCAGTTCAACACCCGAAGCCGCGTCAGTGCGCGTGCGTCCAGGTCTGCCACCTCTCCCACGAGGCGCGTCTTAGGTGCGCCCGATTCTCTTTTCATTTCATCACCATACACCGAAGAAAGCGGCTGGCTTTATATTTTTTTTGCTCATTAAAAAAAATATGGTACGAAAATTCATCGGCTCAACGAATCGCTAGTATGGGCCACCTATGGGAGGAAAAATATGAAACACATTCTTGGACTTTCCGCAGCAGCGGTATTGATGGGATCGGCAGCTTTTGCCGATGTCACGGTAGGCGTCAGCTGGTCCAACTTCCAGGAAGAACGCTGGAAAACGGACGAAGCCGCCATCGTGGGCGCCCTGGAAGCAGCCGGCGCGACCTACGTGTCGTCGGACGCACAGTCCTCGTCGTCCAAACAGCTTTCCGACATCGAAAGCCTGATTGCCCAAGGCGTCGACGCACTGATCATTCTGGCGCAGGACGCCCAGGCCATCGGTCCGGCAGTTCAGGCAGCAGCTGACGAAGGTATCCCGGTCATCGCCTATGACCGCCTGATCGAAGACAACCGCGCCTTCTACCTGACCTTCGACAACGTCGAAGTAGGCCGGATGCAGGCGCGCGCCGTCTTTGCGGCGCAGCCCGAAGGCAACTACGTCATGATCAAGGGTTCGCCCACTGACCCGAACGCGGACTTCCTGCGCGGCGGCCAGCAAGAGATCATCGACGACGCTGTGAGCAGCGGCGCGATCACCATCGTCGGCGAAGCCTACACCGATGGCTGGCTGCCGGCGAACGCACAGCGCAACATGGAACAGATCCTGACCGCCAACGACAATGACGTTGACGCCGTGATCGCCTCCAACGATGGCACCGCCGGTGGCGTTGTCGCTGCCCTCACCGCGCAGGGCATGGACGGCATTCCGGTTTCCGGTCAGGACGGCGACCACGCCGCGCTGAACCGCGTTGCCAAAGGCACGCAGACCGTTTCGGTCTGGAAGGACGCCCGTGAGCTCGGCAAGGCAGCCGGCGAAATCGCCGTGAGCCTGGCCAGCGGTTCGGACGCCGGTGACAGCGTTGAATGGACCTCGCCCGGTGGCACGACCATGACCGCACGCTTCCTCGCGCCTGTGCCGATCACGGCAGACAACCTATCGGTTGTTACAGATGCGGGCTGGATCACAGTCGAGGCTCTGTGCCAAGGTGTCAGCAACGGCCCGGCACCCTGTAACTAATACCTAGAACCAGCGGCTCCGGCACAAGTGTCGGGGCCGCATACCGCAAGCGCTGGCAGGAGATTGTCTGAGATGACAGACACGACCGCACAGCCGATCCCCGCAAAGCAAGAAGGCAATCTGCTCCAGAAACTGGAGCTGGATATGCGTCTTTTGGGCATGATCGGCGCTTTGATCATTTTGTGCATAGGATTCAACGTTTTCACCGATGGACGTTTCCTGACACCCCGCAACATCTTTAATCTGTCGATCCAGACTGTCTCGGTCGCCATCATGGCCTGCGGCATGGTCTTTGTGATCGTGAACCGCCATATCGACCTCTCGGTCGGGGCGCTCTTGGCAACCTGCTCTGCTGTGATGGCAATGATGCAGACCGAAATCCTGCCCAACGTGGTCGGGCTGGGCCTCGGCCATCCGATGATCTGGGTCGTCGCCGTCATCAGCGGCCTCCTCGTGGGCACCCTGATCGGCGCCTTCCAGGGCTGGTTGATCGGCTACCTGACGATCCCTGCCTTCATCGTGACGCTGGGCGGCTTCCTCGTTTGGCGCAACGTCGCCTGGTACATGACCAGCGGTCAGACCATCGGGCCGCTCGACCAGACCTTCCTGATCTTTGGCGGCACGAATGGCACGCTGGGGACGACTTGGTCCTGGGTCTTTGCCGCCGTCGCCTGCGCTGGCGCGCTCTGGGCACTTTGGAGCGCACGGCGGGCCAAATCTTCGCACGGTTTCCCGGTCAAACCGATCTGGGCGGAACTCACGCTTTCAGGTGTGGTCGTCGCGGCGATCGTCGCTTTCATCGCCGTGCTCAACGCCTACTCCATCCCGACACGCCGCCTGGAACGCATGTTCGAGTCCCGCGGTGAAGTGATGCCCGAGGGGCTCGTCGTAGGCTATGGCCTGCCCATCTCGGTGTTGATCCTCATTGTCGTCGCGGTGGCCCTGACAATCGTGGCCAAGCGCACCCGCTTTGGCAGGTACATCTTTGCCACTGGCGGGAACCCGGACGCGGCAGAGCTTTCCGGGATCAATACGCGCCTCCTGACGGTCAAGATATTCGCGCTCATGGGCTTCCTATGTGCCCTGTCGGCGGTGGTGGCCTCTGCCCGCCTCGCTAACCACGGCAACGATATCGGCACGCTGGACGAACTGCGCGTCATCGCGGCGGCTGTCATCGGTGGCACCGCCCTCGCCGGGGGCTTTGGCACCATCTACGGGGCCATTATCGGCGCGCTCATCATGCAGTCGCTGCAATCGGGCATGGCCATGGTCGGCGTCGACGCGCCGTTCCAGAACATCGTCGTGGGCACCGTTCTCGTCCTCGCCGTCTTTATCGACATCGTCTACCGCAAGCGCGTGGGGGCCAAGTAAATGCAAAAAGCCAAAGAACTCCGCGCATCCGGCGCAGCACCGCTGGTCGAAATGAAGGACATCTCGATCGCTTTCGGTGGCATCAAGGCCGTCGACAGCGTCTCGGTGGACCTCTACCCCGGCGAGGTCGTGGGCCTGCTTGGCCACAACGGCGCCGGGAAATCGACGCTGATCAAGGTCCTGTCCGGCGCCTACCAAAAGGACGAAGGCGAGATTTTCATCGACGGCAACAAGGTCGAGATCGAAAATCCACGCGACGCCCGCGCCAACAATATCGAGACGATCTACCAGACACTCGCGCTGGCAGATAACCTCGATGCAGCCTCGAACCTCTTTCTGGGACGCGAAATGGTGACGCCTCTTGGGCTCGTCGACGACGCCGCCATGGAGGCCGAGTGCCGCAAGATCATGGGCCAGCTCAATCCGAACTTCCAAAAGTTCAAAGAGCCGGTTTCGGCGCTTTCCGGCGGTCAGCGTCAGTCCGTCGCCATCGCCCGCGCCGTCTACTTCAACGCGCGCATCCTGATCATGGACGAACCCACTGCCGCTCTCGGCCCGCACGAGACACAGATGGTCGCCGAGCTCATTCAGCAGCTCAAGGCGCAAGGCATCGGGATCTTCCTTATCGACCACGACGTGCATTCGGTGATGGAACTCTGTGACCGGGCGAGCGTGATGAAGAACGGCAAACTGGTCGGCACCGTCGACATCGCCGATGTTACCGACGACGATCTTCTGTCGATGATCATCCTCGGCAAGAACCCCAACGAAAAGGCGGATGCGTAATGGCCACCGGTTTCTTTGACGGCGTAAAACCCGCTGAATTTCACCACTACAACCCCGATGAAGTCGTCATGGGCAAACGGATGGAAGACCATCTGCGCTTTGCGGTGGCCTACTGGCATTCCTTCGCGTGGGAGGGTCAGGATCCGTTCGGTGGTCAGACCTTTATCCGCCCCTGGCATCCGCAGGACGATATGGGCCGCGCCAAGATGAAGGCCGACGTCGCCTTTGAGATGTTCGATCTCCTGAACGTGCCGTTCTTTTGCTGGCACGACGCCGATATCCGCCCCGAACAGGGTAATTTCGCCGACAATCTGAGCACGCTGGACGAGATCACCGACTATATCGGGACCAAAATGGAGGGCTCCAAAACAGGTCTCCTCTGGGGCACCGCCAACATGTTCAGCCACCGGCGCTGGATGTCCGGGGCCTCCACCAACCCTGATCCCGACGTCTTTGCCTTTGCGGCGGCAACGGTGAAGTCCTGCATGGACGCTACGCTGAAACTCGGCGGACAAAACTATGTACTCTGGGGCGGACGCGAAGGGTATGAGACCCTGCTCAACACCGATATGGGCCAGGAGCTGGACCATATGGGCCGCTTCCTGTCGATGGTCGTCGACTACAAGCACAAGATCGGTTTCGAGGGGCAAATCCTCGTCGAACCCAAGCCGCAGGAACCGTCAAAGCACCAGTACGACTACGACGCTGCGACCTGCATCGGATTCCTGCGCAAATACGGGTTGGAGAACGAAGTAAAGCTGAACCTCGAACAGGGTCACGCCATCCTGGCGGGTCATTCCTTCGAACATGAGATCGCCGTAGCGGCCTCCGAAGGTATGCTGGGGTCCATCGACATGAACCGCAACGACTATCAGTCCGGCTGGGACACGGACCAGTTCCCCAATAATGTGCCCGAGGTCGCGCTGACCTATTACCACATCCTCAAGGCCGGCGGTCTGGGACAGGGCGGCACAAATTTCGATGCCAAGCTACGGCGGCAGTCGCTCGACGCGCAGGACCTCATCGACGCTCATGCTGGGGGGATGGATGTCTGCGCGCGCGGGCTAAAGGCCGCAGCCGCCATGGTCGAAGATGGCGGTCTCGAGGCGGCATTGGCCGATCGTTATGCCGGCTGGAACGCCCCAGAGGCGCAAGAAATGCTCGACAGCGACTTGGCCTCGATCACGGAACGCGTCTTGGCCAAAAGTATCTCGCCAGAGCCGAAGTCCGGGCGCCAGGAAACGTTGGAAAACTACGTTAACCGGTTTGTTTGATACGTCGAATTTTGACTGAACAGATTATTGCTCCGGCGGCGACCTTCAAT
>JBCDKE010000033.1:0-31348 GCA_038747015.1 Pseudomonadota bacterium | reverse complement strand
CATATCGACGTCCCGATTTCTGTGGCAGATGCGCCCGCAACTGGCGCGGGGGTTTTGCGAGTGGCCACATCGCCCGTGGTGCCGACAGGTGCTGACATGCAGCGCGCGCGGGACGCCTTGGCCTCAGCGAAACGTCCATTGATCGTTGCCGGTCTAGATGCCCTGGATCACAGCGCAGCGGTCGAAGCCGCCGTTGAACGGCTCGGCGCGCCACTGATCACGACCTACAAGGCCAAGGGCCTCGTGGACGAAAACCATCCGCTCGCCTTGGGCGGTGCCGGATTGTCCCCAAAGGCAGACGCCATTTTGCTGCCGCTCCTGCGCGAGGCTGATGTCATCCTCGCCATTGGATACGATCCGATCGAAATGCGCATCGGCTGGAAAGACCCGTGGGACCCAAAAGCCCAGACGGTGATCGACATCACTGCCGAACCGAATACGCATTACATGCATCAATCTACATTGAGCTTCGTCGGTGACGTGGGCACGAGCACGCTGGCACTGCTCCCCGATGAGGCCAACAAAGATATCTGGCAAAACGGCCAGGCGGCCGCGGCGCATCAGGCTCTTTCCGATGCCTTCAGCGCGGGAGAAGGCTGGGGGCCTGATCAGGTCATCGCAACCGCGCAAGAAATCCTCCCCCCAGAGACACTGGCGACCGCCGACAGCGGTGCCCACAGGATACTGCTGTCTCAGATGTGGCGCTGTGGGTTCCCACGTGCACTAACGCAGTCCTCGGGTCTGTGCACCATGGGGTGCGCCGTGCCGCTGGCGATGGGCGCGCAGATTGTAGAACCCGAGCGGACGACCGTGTCCTTCTCCGGCGACGCCGGCTTTCTGATGGTGGCGGGCGAGCTCGCTACGGCCGCTGAACTGGGATTGCGCACCATATTCATTGTCTTCGTCGATGCCTCGCTCGCGCTCATCGAACTGAAACAGCGGCAAAGGCAGATGTCGAACAGGGGCGTTGATTTCAACCGCGCCGATTTCGCCGCCATGGGCCGTGCATTTGGCGGCGCTGGTGCCTCTGTGTCCAGCAAGGCAGAGCTGGAAGACGCGCTCAAAGCAGCGCTCGAGGCCGACACGTTTACGGTGATCGCCGCAGAAATCGATCGGAAATCCTATGACGGAAAGCTCTGATCAAAAGGGCCCATTGGACGGGCTCTTGGTCCTAGATCTCTCCCGTATTCTCGCGGGGCCGACGGCGACCCAGCTCCTCGGCGATATGGGCGCGACCGTTATCAAATTCGAGAACCCCAAATCCGGGGGGGACGACACACGTAGCTGGGGGCCCCCCTTTGCAGAAACGACTGAGGGGGAAAGCGACCTCAGCGCCTATTTCATGGCTGCAAACCGCAACAAATTCTCGGTCGCTGCGGACCTGAGCACGCCAGAGGGTCAGGCCCTCGTTCGGCGCGTGGCCGCCAAGGCTGACGTTCTGATCCAGAACTACAAGGTCGACGGGCTCAAGAAGTACGGTTTGGATCCGGATACGATGTGCAGGGATTTCCCGTCACTGGTCTACTGCTCGATCTCGGGTTTCGGGCAAACCGGACCGAACCGCATGCGGCCAGGTTACGATCTCATGGCGCAGGGTTTTGGCGGCATGATGTCGATCACAGGAGAAAGCGACGGCCCGCCAATGAAGGTGGGCGTGGGCATCGCCGATGTCATGTGCGGGATGTATGCGACGACGGGCATTCTCGCCGCGCTTCGCCATCGCGATGCCACAGGCGAAGGCCAGCATATCGACCTTGCGCTCGTCGACGCGCAAATGGCCTGGTTGATCAATGCCGGTACAAATTATCTGACCTCCGGCAAGGACCCTGCGCGCCACGGGAATGCCCATCCAAATATTGTGCCTTACGACGCCTTTGCCACGCGTGACGGTCATGTGTTGATCGCGGTCGGCAATGACGGCCAGTTTCAGCGGTTTTGCGAGGTGATCGGCCGCGACGCGCTGGCACATGATCCCAGATTTGCAACAAATCCGGACAGGCTAGCCCATCGCGAGGCGCTGACGTCGGAGATTTCTGAAACAATTCGCACGCTATCGCGTCAGAATTTTCTCGACGCCATGGAGGCAGCGGGCGTTCCTGCGGGCCCGATCAACACAGTTGCAGAGGCGCTGACATCGGACCAGGCACAGGCGCGAGACGCCGTGATCACGATGGATAGTTCCGAATTTGCGACAAAAAGCGTCAAATTGCTCGGAAACCCGCTCAAATTTTCCAAGACACCGGTAACTTATCGCCGATCGCCCCCGCGTTTCGGTCAAGACACCGATGAGCTGTCTGATCTCTTAGAGCAGTTTCCATCGAAGCCTGAGACCTAGAGCTCCTCACGAAAACCCGCCCCAAGGTTCACATTTCCGCGCGGTGCCGAGCCCGTGATCTGAGTTTTGCTGCCAACTGGCATATCCGTATCTCAGAAAGACGGGAGCGTGAGTGTCCATGCAGATTGATATATGTGGCTGTCCAATCAGCCTTCAGAGCAACGAAGCTTTGGAGGCGTGGAATGGCGTCGTGTTGGCAATTCTATCCCACGGACGGACCGCGCCGGTTCATTTAGGCAAACTCCTTGAGCTCGAGCCGGAATTTGCCATGGGGCACGCGATCAAGGGGCTTGCGACCTTGATGCTCGCCCGGCGCGAACTGGTATCTGTCGCCGAGGACGCCAACAGGCAGGCACAGCTTTGCTTGGGCAGAGGCGGCGCGACCCAGCGTGAACGGCTTTGGTGCCGCGCACTCGACAGCTGGCTTGCAGGGAACCCCGAACAATCAATTGCCGCTATGGAGGATGCCGTAGCGCTGCGACAGGGTGATACGATCAGCATGAAGCTGAGCCATGGCATCCGCTTTATGCTGGGCGATCACCGCGGCATGTTGCGCGCCGTGAAGGCCGTGATCGGGGCCCATGGCGAGGACCATCCGCTGCGGGGCTATGCTCTGGGCTGTCTTGCCTTCGCACAGGAAGAAAACGGCCTTTACCGCGAGGCAGAGCGTTCGGGTTTGCAGGCGCTAGACTACGCAAAAGATGACGCTTGGGGGCTCCATGCGGTTGCCCATGTCTATGACATGACCCACCGAACCGAGTGCGGGATCAAGCTGATCGACAGCAACGTGGCCGCCTGGGATCACTGCAACAATTTCCGGTTTCACGTGTGGTGGCACAAGGCGCTCCTGCTGTTGGATCAGCGGGACTATGGCGCGGTGCTCGACCTCTACGACCGGCAAATCCGAAGCGAAAAGACCGACGACTATCGGGATTTCTCCAATGCCTCGTCGCTGCTGGTACGTCTGGAACTCGATGGCGTGAATGTCGGCGATCGCTGGGCAGAACTTGCCGATTTGGCCGAAGCACGTGTTGCCGATGGCTGCCTCGTCTTCGCCGATTTGCACTACATGCTCGCCCTCGTCGGCGACAAGCGCGATACCGCAACCGAGGCCATGATCGCGCGCGTCGCGCAATCTGCGCAGGGCACAGATTCCAACGCGCTGATCATGCGCGACCCCGGTCAGGCGGCGGCGCGCGGTTTGGCCAGTTTTGGCGAAGGTCAGTATGACGTTGCCTTTGCGAATCTGGCCGCGGCGCAACCGAAATTTCAGATCATGGGCGGCAGCCACGCACAGCGCGACGTGTTCGAACGCCTCACGATCGAGGCGGGCATTCGTGCGGGGCAGTTGGACGCGGCCTCAGGGCTCTTGCAGCAGCGCATTGATCAAAGAGCGGGAGAACAAGACCGTTTCGCGTCGAGCCGCCTGCAGATGATCGCAGATTCTCGCCTTGCGCAGGCACAGTTTGCGGCAGAATAGACGAGACATCAAAGTCCCATGACGATCGCCGACGACATGTTCTCAACGACCCGCCCATCACCGGCCAAGGCAGCGCCCGTGCCTACCGCGCGCATTCGCGACCCACGCCTCGACTTCTTTCGCGGCATTGCGATGTTCATCATCCTGATCGCGCACACACCGGGCAACTGGCTGACTCTGTGGATTCCGGCGCGATTTGGTTTCTCGGACGCCACTGAAACCTTTGTCTTCTGTTCGGGGATGGCATCGGCCATCGCCTTTGGCCGCGTATTTCAGGAGCGCGGCCTCGCCATGGGTGCCGCGCGCGTGGGTTTCCGCTGCTGGCAGGTTTATTGGGCCCATATCGGGCTCTTCTTCGCGGTGGCGGCAACGATGGTGGCGCTGAACGGGCTACTGCCGGACGGCCGTGACTACGTCGGTCAGCTCAACCTCTACCCGTTTTTCAACAATGCCCAGACGAACCTGCTGGGTCTGATGACGCTGACCTATGTGCCGAACTATTTCGACATCTTGCCGATGTATCTGGTGATCCTCGCGCTGATGCCGGTCATGGTCGGGCTCGCCCGCGTCCACGTGGCGTTGGCGGCAGCTGCGGTTATCGGTCTTTGGCTCGGCGCAAATGTGCTGGAATGGGCACTGCCTGCCGAGCCTTGGTCAGAGCGGGAATGGTTCTTCAACCCCTTCGGCTGGCAGCTGGTGTTCTTTACGGGGTTCGGTCTCATGTCCGGCCTGATCCCACCCCCGCCTGTGAATAAGCGCCTGTTCTGGGTGGCCGTTGGAGTGATCCTTGTCACCCTGCCCTTCGCCTATTTCAGGATCTACAATGAGTTCACCATCTTTCGCGAGATCCGCGGGGATTACCGTTTCCTGATCGCCAAGACCGACTTTGGCATCCTGCGCTATGTCCATTTCCTGGCCACCGCCTATGTGGCCTGGGTCCTGGTCGGCCCCAAAGGCGCGCGCATCATGCCGTCGGGTTCGGGCACTGCGCTAGCGAGGGCATGGGAGAGCATCCTCGCCGTGATCATGAAGGTAGGGCAGCAGTCACTCGCTGTCTTTATAGGATCAATGTATCTCGCACGGCTCATGGGCGTCCTGCTCGACCAGTTCGGGCGCACGCATTTCACCATGCTCTGGGTCAACGCCCTCGGTTTCGCACTCATCATCGGGGTCGCCTACGGCGCCGGATGGTTCAAATCTCAACCGTGGAAAAAGCGAGCGCAATGATACTACGTCGAGACGTCATAGCCGGCCTTGCTGCCCTCGTCGCCGCCCCGGGCTTCGCCTCCAACGTGTCGCGCCCGCTTCCGCTGGGGGCCCCAGTGCCCTTTGATCCAAACCAGGTGACAGAGCTCGCCCGCACCATGGCAGGCGCGGCATACGTCCCCGCCCCACCCGTGGATCAGGCGTGGCTTGATATCGACTACGAAGACTACGTCTCCATCTGGTTTAATGAACGCTACGCGGTCTGGCGCGACGAACCCGACACACCGCTCAAGCTCGATTTCTTTGCGCCGGGGCTCTACTTCCCGGTGCCTGTGCAGATCGCCGTCGTAGAAAACGGTGCGGCCCAAGCGGTGCCATTCTCTTTCGATGCTTTCGACAAGACGGACAAATTCCCCGACCTCCCGATCTCGGAGTCCATGGGGTATTCCGGGGTCCGCCTCCGTGCCGAAACCCACAAACCGGGCATCTTTCAGGAATTCGCCGTGTTCCAAGGGGCCTCTTACTTCCGCGCCATCGGCAAGGATGAAATCTACGGCCTCTCTGCCCGCGGGCTGGCCATCGACACAGCCGAACCCAGCGGCGAAGAATTCCCGGACTTCCGCGCCTTTTGGGTGGAAAAACCCGCGCCCGGCCAGAACGAGTTCACGGTCCATGCACTGCTGGATAGCCCGCGCTGCACCGGGGCCTACAAGTTCAGGATCACCACCGGCGCCGCGCTGGTCATGGAGGTCGAGGCCGAGATTTTCGCCCGCGAGACGCTTGAGCACATCGGCATCGCGCCGTTGACCTCGATGTTCCAGTTCGACCAGACAAACCGCGATCGGTTCAGCGATTTCCGCCCGGCGGTCCACGACTCCGATGGTTTGCTGATGATCAACGGCGCGGGAGAGACGATCTGGCGGCCTCTGGCCAACCCCAGAAACCTTCAGATCAGCGCGTTTCAGGACACCGACCCCAAGGGCTTTGGCCTGATGCAGCGGGCGCGCAAGTTCAGTGACTTTGCCGATATCGAAGCGCTATATCACCGCCGCCCCGGCGCCTGGATCGAACCCGGCGAAGGCTGGGGCGACGGGGCCGTGACGCTGGTCGAAATCCCGACCGAACAGGAAATCTACGACAATATTGTCTGTTACTGGCGCCCTGACGGTGCCCTTGAGCCCGGGCAATCGCGCAAGATGTCCTACCGCCTCACCTGGCATGGCGAAGGCACCTATGGCCAAGGCCTCGAGGTCATGAACACCAGTATCGGGGAAAGCCCTTTTGATGACGGCATCATCGTCGTCATCGACTATGCCCCCAGCCCTGACGTCCCCGAGGATCTCACCACGCTGCGCAAACAAGTACGCGGCAGCAACGGCGAAGTCAGCGAAGGCGTCGTCCAGCGCAACCCGGAAACCGGCGGCCCGCGCTTGGCCTTCAAATTCTTCCCCGGTGAAGCACAGCTAATCGAGTTTCGCGCTCAGCTCTGGCTGGACGAAAATCCGTTGACCGAGGTTTGGCTCTACAGGTGGACAGCCTGATGCCCTACGCATTCTCGGACATGCCGGAGCATCGCCCGATGCCAATGACGCGCCAAGACTTTGCCAGCGTCCCGGTGCAGCAGGCCGCGTCGCATAGAAACACCCCAAAAGATCACGCCTGGCGCATCGCCGCTTTTGCCCCGCCCCTCTTGCTGACGTTTACGCTCACCTTCGCCATCGCACGTTGGCTCAGTGAGGGCGGCGTCACCGCGTTAGAAGCAATCGTTGTGATCCTGGTCGCGTTCACCTTCATTTGGGTTGCCCTGTCGGTGACGGCAGTGACGCTAGGCGCAATCGCCCATGCCCGGAAGACGCGCCCGGGCTCATCAGCTTCTGATCGCGGCGCGCCGCAAAACGTGGCGCTGCTTGTCCCCATCTATAACGAAGTGACCGCGGATGTGTTCGGCAACGCGCTTGCCATGCTCCATGATCTTGAAAGTGGTCCTCAAACCGACCGCTTCTCGCTTTTTATCATCAGCGACACCCAAGACGCCGAAATAGCCGCGCAGGAAGAACGCGCTTTTTGGGCCCTAAAGGAAAGCACTCGCGGTCAGGTACCCGTCTTTTACCGTCGGCGCAGGGCCAATACGGACAAAAAGGTGGGTAACATCACCGACTGGGTCGAAAACTGGGGCGCAGGCTATGACGCGATGCTCGTCATGGATGCCGATAGCCTGATGAGCAGCGCCGCCATTTGCCGCCTCGCAGACGAGCTATCGGCCGATCCCGATGCCGGGCTCATTCAGAGCTTCCCTTCGGTCATTGGGGCGCACAGCCTCTTTGGTCGACTTCAGCAGTTTTCCAATGCGGTCTACGGCTGGCTCTTGGCCGAGGGCTTTGCCGTCTGGTCACAGCGCGAAGGCAATTACTGGGGTCACAACGCCATCATCCGGCTGCGCGCCTTCGCTGATAGTGCGCATTTGCCATATCTCCGCAGCTGGCGCGGGCGCGAGGACCTCATCCTCAGCCACGACTTTGTCGAGGCCGGGCTCATGCGGCGCGCGGGCTGGGGCGTGCGGTTTTTGCCGCTGACCCGCGGCAGTTATGAAGAAGCGCCACAGACGCTGATCGACTACGCACTGCGGGACCGCCGCTGGTGTCAGGGCAATCTGCAGCACCTCCGCTTGCTGACGGCGCGCGGCTTTCACCCCCTTTCGAGGTTCCATCTGCTGCAGGGCGCCTTTGCATTTCTGCTCTCGCCGGCCTGGCTGGCGCTCCTTGTTATCTGGTCCATGGTCGGATCGATGCCAGATCAGGGGGCCGCGTACTTTTCGCCGTCTAACCCGCTCTATCCCATCTGGCCTGAAAACGCGCCGGTGGGTGGATTGCTTTATCTGCTGATGATCTACGGCATGCTGTTGCTGCCGAAGGTGCTCGGCACGGTTCTACTGGGGCTGCGCCCCACGACCCGGGCGGCCTATGGCGGGTGGACACGGTTTCTTGCCACCGTCTGTTTTGAGGTCGGCTGCTCGATCCTTTACGCGCCGATTTTGATGGTCCAGCACAGTATCGCGGTGATGCGCGCCGTGTTTGGTTTGGGCAAGAACGGCTGGGTTCCCCAAAATCGCGGCACGCATGGGCACGGCTGGGCCACGACCCTTCGCTTTCACGCGGTGGAGTTTTGCCTCGGCCTCGGGCTGGTTGCAGGACTGGTGTCCGGCACCACGTCGCTTTGGCTCGCCCCCATCGCGCTAAGCCTCACACTGGCTCCTGTGCTGTCGAAACTGAGCGGTGCGCGCGTCTCTGACCGAAAGCTGCGCTTTGCCCGTTTGGAAGCACCGCAAGACATCCGCGTCCCCCGCATAGTTACCAACGCCCAGGCGGGGCGCGCGTGGATCGCAACACGGATTGAAGACACGGAACTGCCCGTGGCAGCCGAATAGGTCAGAGCCCTTCGAACCAGTCGGCCACCAAACCGGGCCAACCGTTTGGCACGATATGGCCGCCATCGAAAATCGCGAGCTCGAGCGCCGACCCCGGCGTGCAGCGGTCCCACGCGCGGCGCATGTAGCCGGCTTCGGTCGCGTATCGATCAGCCTTCAACTGATTACAGCCATTGGCCTCTCGCCAAATCTGCATCGCATAGAAGATATCGCCCTGCACCACGGCGTTCAGATCGTTGACGTCGTCGCCACGCAGCACGCGCCCCTCCAAAGGCACGGTTCCGTCGCGCCAGCCGTGGGTATGCAGCATACGGACCGGACCTTCACAGGTCTCGGGATGTGGGCGCCAAAAGTTTCCTCCCAGGGGCGCATAGGCCGAGAACGCGTCGGCATCCGCGCAGGCCAGATAGGCCGTCATGGAACCGCCAATGGAAAACCCAGCCAGGATCACTCTGTCGGGATCGACGTTGTGATTTGCGATCAGATCTTCGCGCACAGACGAGATGAAACTGATTTCGTCGCGCTCTGAATTCCCGCTTCCTCGAAAGGCCCAGTAACCACCGTTGCCGCTGGTACGTGTGAGCCCGGACGGCGCCGCTACAACGTAGCCACGATCAACAAAGCCATTGACCATCCCCGTATTGCGGAAAACGCCGCTGCCGGTGCCGCCCCAGCCATGGATGTACACGACAGCCGGCATCATGCCCTCTGATGCACTTTCTGGAGCTTTCATAAAGTACTCACCCGCGTCTAATTCGCAGGCTGTGGTTTCTGAACAGGCATCGGCGCTAAATGCGACATTCGCGGCCAAAGCCGCCCCAGCCAAAAGTTTGAAAGTCATTTTGCTACCCATTCCATGGTGTCACCGGCAGGCCAGATTTCAAATAGCCCGGCCCTGCTCGAGAGCCTAGCATACCTTCTGGGATATCAATGAGAGGGGCAATTCCGGCGGCATTCAAGCGGTCCGCCATCCGACGACTACGCACGCCTCGAGCACAGATAAGCGCCACAGGCTGCGTTGGTGACGTCCGGGCCAAAAGCACAGCCTCGATGAAATCATCGCGCCGCAGATCGAGGGGGACTGCGCCTTCGGCAATGCCGGTGGCTTCCCATTCATCAGGACGCCTGACATCAACCAATAATACTTGTCCAGCCAGCGCAGCCTCGTGGACCTGTTGCGGCGTCATCTGACTCAGCTGACCCGCTTCTTGCCCATTGGCAACAACGACAACGCCAGCAGCACAGGATGCTGCTCCGCCGAGGCAGAGCAGCATCCCGCGTCTTGTAAGCATCATGGCCTAAGCTCAGTTGCTAACAGGTGCCGCTGAGGAAAACTGCGGGATCGTGTTGGTCGATGCGCCATCATCGTCAAGGCCGTTGCTCCAGTTGCCGGACGCCAACGTGATGTTGCCCGGGATGTCTTCTTCCCAGAAACCTACCACATTTTTCGTGATGTTCAGGTAAAGCTTTCCGTCAACGATGCGCCAAAGATTGGGGTTCGCAGGCACTTTGCCGCCCTTTGAAACACCGTAGGCGCAGTGGCCGTCGAATTGGGGCGCGTAGCGCGCGGGATCGGCAGTAAATGCGTCGCGGTTCGCTTCGGTAGCGAAGGCAAACGTGGCCCCATTGTATTCGGCCGTGATGTCGCTTCGCCCCGGAATGCCCTCAGGCTGGGCAGTGCCTACTTGTGACTGTTCAAGGTCAAAATATGCAACCACGTCATATCCGGAAACGGCAAAGCCTGTTTCGTCCACATATTGGGGACCCGCAAACGCAGGGGTTGAAAACACCACGAGGGCGGCGGCGACTTTCAAGAATTTCATCGGGGAGCTCCGTTTAGTACAAATTCAGTGCGCAGATCGTCGATACGCAGGCCACCCTACAGAGTGCTCCCGCCGATGGGGCCTTTTGCCTGGCATGCATAACGTGCCGCCAACACAACTCGAATGGCCTCCGACCTCTCAACTCCTGGCACCTGCAAGGGCTAAGCAAAGAAACGAAGGACATCAAATCACGGCTGATCACTCAAATGACAGCGGCAGTGTTTGAGATGAAACAAAGGTGTTTGCACCCCCTTTCGGAACGGGTCTCACTTCGCCCAAATGGCGGTCTGTTGCGAGGCCAAAGGTCCAAACCAATTGGCGGGCGAGACCGAACGGCCAAGCGTTAAGTGTTTTCGACGCTTACGAAGAAAGGGGTTTGTGGCGGACAGGAAGGGATTCGAACCCTCGAGACGGTTTCCCGCCTACGCACTTTCCAGGCGCGCGCCTTCGACCACTCGGCCACCTGTCCGCCGCGGGCTTTAGCGCGCCTCTGGGGGGGAGTTCAAGCACTATGCGAAGCATATCCTGAAACGATCTCAGTAGCCGTCACCGTCGGCGTCCCCATCACCATCCGCATCGCCGTCATTGTCTTGCTGCGGCTTGGCTTTCTTGAACTTCTTAGACGAGGATTCAGCGGCCGGCGGCCGAAGCGCTTCCGGATTGCGTAGCCAAAGATCGCGTTGTGCGAACGGGATTTCGATGCCTTCAGCGGTAAACCGCTCCGCGATGGCATGGTTCATGTCTGACTTCACGTTCAGCACCCAGTTCACGTCACGCAAGATCGCGCGGATCTCGAAATCTAGGCTGTCTGCGCCGAAGCCAGCAAAGACGATGTTGGGCGGCGGGTTCAGCGTCACCATGGGATGCGCCTCCGCGATCTCGCGGAGAATGCCTTCGACGCGGCGGGTATCTGTTCCATAGGCCACGCCCACCGGGACGATGACGCGCCCCACGGTGTTGCCGCGTGTGTAGTTGGTAACGGTGCCCGAAATGAAATCCGCATTAGGGACGATGACATCCGTGCGGTCAAAGGTCTCGATCCGCGTGGAACGAACCGAGATATCGCGCACGTAACCCATGTTGCCGTTCACTTCGATCCAGTCGCCCTCGCTGATCGGACGCTCGATCAACAGAATGATGCCGGAGACAAAGTTCGATGTAATCGTCTGCAGGCCAAAACCGATGCCCACCGACAGGGCACCAGCGACAATTGCCAACGAGCTCAGGTCCAGGCCAGCCGCGGAAATCGCCAACAAGCCCGCGAGAAAGAAACCGATATAGCCGACACCGCTGACCATGGCGGTCTGGCCACCCACATCCATGCCCGTCTTTGGCAGCACCGAGGTGCGCAGCGCCGATTGCACGAACCGCGTCCCCAAGTAGCCCATGACGAAGACGACGATTAGGATAAGGAAAGACTCCGCCGACACCGTCGTCTCGCCTATGCTCACCCCTTCCCGGATGCGCACCCAGGCCTCACCGAGATCGGTCGTCGTTGCCCCCCAGATCAACGCCATGAAAGGCAGCGCCGCGACGGAGAGAACGATTGAGGCCGCCACGGGTATCAGGCTCTCATCGGCCTTTTTGCGCCAAATGACGGTGTAGAGGTCAAATACAAGGTAGATCAGCAAGGCCAGGACGGAGCTCAGCCCCAGCGTCTCGATCATCGGCACAACCAGGGCTTGCCCCGCGTTGAGATAGCCCAGCAAAACCAGAATAGGACCGACAATGGCGACCAGCCTGGCAATGCGCGCGATGATAAACGCGATACGATCCATGACACTGGGCGCCGCTTCGCCCTCTGGTCCAACTGTCGGCGCATGGCGCTTAAGGAACCCACTGATCTGAAAAAGCAACGCGGCCAGAATGATGATCAGCGGGGCTTCCAGCGCCAGCTTGGTGTCTTCGCTATGGGCGTCGAGGTCACTGAGTGCCTGCACGAATTCGTAGACCGCCAGCACGACACCTGTAATCAACAAGGTGAAACGCCGGGACAGGTACCCGCTGCGCGCCAACCTCAGAGGCGTCTCTGCCCCATCAACCGCTGGGAACAAGCGACCCGCCAGCCAGCGCGCGATCAGTATCGTCAGTCCCAAACCCGGGATCAGTCTGATGATCTCTTCTCCATCAAACTGAAATAGCCCCGTGAGCAGCAGTGCCCGGGAAAGCGCCAAGAGCCCGATATAGGGAACCGCAATCTGACCTAAAGATATGATAAAGCCGCCCACGCGCTGTGACGCATGCCCGTCATCGCCCTCGATGCGGTCCACCACCATCTGCAGCAGTCGTCGCGCACGCACCACCAGGAATAAGGCCACAATCAAGAGCAGCACGATCAGTGGCAGATTGGTCCGCAGGTCCGCCTTCGCCGTTCCGTCGTTCCAACTACGCTTGATGCCTTCGATCTTGGCAATCAGTGATCGATTGAGGTCTTTCCACACTTCCCCATAGATCGAAGGCGTAAGGGGCGTCGGTCCCCGTGTTAACAGCGCCTCCGCGCGGCGCTCGCGCAGCAATGTGTCGATTTCGCCAATTATACCGTCTGCCCGACGGAACGCTTCGCTCGCGGCAACACCCGGTGCGGCCACCTCGGTAATGGTCCGGATCAGTTCATCGCGGCGTTGACTGATCTCGGGTGCCTCAAATTCTCCCTCAGCGGGTGCGGGACCCAGCGCCGCCAATTGCGCCCGCAAGGTCGCTAATCTAGAGCTATTGGTATCCTGCGCCTCTGCAAAAGCCGTGCGAAGGGTATCGACCAAGGCCCGCGTGCTTTCGAAAACCTCGTCGGAGGCCCTGCCCCGCTCCAAGGCTTCCTCTGCGCGTGTTGCAACATCATCCCATGCTTCGTAGTCCGGCTGTTCCTGCGCCAGCGCCGGAAGCGCCAGCCAGAGCGACAGCAGAGCAATGAGAATAACGCGCATGGTCGCTAGACCTCCTCAAAGACCTCAGGTAACGCCGGCTCTGCCTCGAGCCACGCTGGCACCGGCAGGCCCTTTTCGCGCAGGAAATCAGGGTTGTAGAGCTTCGATGCATAGCGCGTGCCGTAGTCACACAGGATCGTCACGATGGTGTGGCCCGGGCCCATCTCCTTGGCCATGCGCATGGCCCCAGCGATGTTGATGCCAGTGGACCCCCCCATGCAGAGCCCCTCGTTTTCGAGCAGATCAAAGACGATGGGAACGGCCTCGCTATCAGGCACGCGGGTGACGAAATCGGGCGTGAAACCCTCGAGATTCGCGGTGATCCGCGCCTGCCCGATCCCTTCGCTGATCGACCCGCCTTCCGAGGCCAGCTCTCCGGTGGTGTAGAACGAATAAAGCGCTGCACCATCCGGATCGACGAGACCCACTTTGACGCCCTTGGGCTGGAGGTATTCGGCCATGCCCGCAACCGTGCCGCCCGACCCCGCCGCACAGATGAACGCGTCGACCTTGCCGCCCGTTTGCTCCCAGACCTCCGGACCTGTGGTCTCCACATGGGCCTGACGGTTCGCGACATTGTCGAACTGGTTCGCCCAGACCGCGCCGTTGGGCAGCGTCTCGTTCAGCTTTTTCGCCAGCCGTTCGGAATAGCGCACAAAGTTGTTCGGGTTCCGGTATGGCGCCGCCGGCACCGGCACCAGCTCCGCGCCCGCGAGCCGCAGCATGTCCATCTTTTCCTGCGATTGCGTGTTCGGGATCACGATGACGGTCTTGAAACCCATCGCCGCGCCCACCAGCGCCAGACCGATGCCGGTGTTGCCCGCCGTGCCCTCGACGATCGTGCCGCCGGGTTTCAGATCGCCGCGCGCAATGGCGTCCTTGATGATGTAATAAGCCGCGCGGTCCTTGACCGACTGGCCGGGGTTCAGGAACTCCGCCTTGCCGAGGATCGTGCATCCCGTGGCCTCCGAGGCCGCTTTGAGCTTGATCAGGGGGGTGTTGCCGATGGCGGCGGGAAGATCGTCATAGACGCGCATGGGCTGGCTCCTTGTGTTAAGTCCGGCTTACGTGGCCCCGGGCGCGAGCTCAAGCACCGTCCGCAACCGTCCCACGCAAACGCGCCCGATGCCGGACCAGCCAATGCGCTGCCAGCTCCAGCGGGCCGACGCGAAATGCGTGGGCGTCCAGCAGTTTTTCGAACTCTTGATAGGGCAGAACATGGGTGCGGATGTCCTCATCCTCGGTCTCTAGACCGCCCAGCTGGTCCACATCGTCGGGCAGATCAGTGATGCCCACATAAATGTGGAAATACTCGGTCATGGCCCCGGGGCTTGGATAGCTGCGCGACACCAGATGAAGCTCTGAAAACGCCAGACCGGCCTCCTCGCGGCCTTCCCGCTGCGCCGCACCTTCGGGCGTCTCGCCGGGGTCAATGCGGCCAGCCACGGCCTCCACCATGAACGGATACGCATCGCCCCGCGCCATAGGCCCCATGCGGAATTGTTCGATCAGGTGAACCCGGTCGCGCACCGGGTCATAAGGCAGCACAATCACCGCATCCGCCGACAAAAAGGTCGCTCGTACCACCGTGGGCGAGCGTCCACCGGCAAAGAGCGGATAGGACAATTTATACTCCGAGACCCCGAAAAACCCTGAATAGGGTGTGGTTTCTTGCACTATTTCGACAGTTCCTGCGGGTGCCGGTTTTAGCGCGCGAGGTGCCCCCTCTGCGGCAGCCAAAACCCGCGCCTGCGCCCGCGCCCGCAGCACAGGCATCCGCGCCACCAGTTCTGAGGCGGTGATTTCACCGTAAAACCCCATGGCCTCCCGCGCCACATGGTGCGTCAGCACACCCCAGCGCGTCTGCCAATCGGCCAGCGACCACGGCGCACCCGGCGCCGGGACGTCCTCGCCCGGCCAGTATACCTCGGCCTCCCTGGGTCCGTCGGCAGTGGCCACCACCACCTGCCGCATCCCGTAGCCATAACCGCCTTCGTAGAAGTCGAGCCGCGCGCGCGCCTCCCCGGCCTCGATCAACAGCCCTTCAATGGTGCCCTCGGCCTCGGCAAGGCGCGGATAGTGGTCGGTTCCCGCGTGAAATACACCGAAACCAGCAAGCTCTGCCCGCACAGCCACAACATCAGCACCGGCCACGATGCTGAGATGCTCGGCGTCCAGAAGCGTCCCATATAGGAAAATCGCGCTCACGCGTAGCGGCGACCCACCGCCTCGACGATAAGCGCGCAAACAACACCTCCGCCAAAAGACAGCAACAGCACCTCGGGCGTGAAAATCCGCATCCCAAAGTCGTACATCAGTTCCGCGACCGTCACGACTGCCTCTGCCGGGCCGCCATACTGTCCACGCATGGACCGCGTGACCATCTCAGCGGACGAATGGAAAAACAGTGCCACAATGGCCAGCGCCGTCACCGTCGTCAGCCCATAGCTGATAGCACCGGACACGCCCTGCCCGGCCCGTGACCCCGCGATCCGCCAGCCGCAGATCAATCCAAAGAACGCGTTCCACATGGGCAGTGTCGGCAATGGCCGCTCATCTACAAAGTAGCCCTGGATCACCGTGGATACGTAATAGGCCAGCCCCGCGAATAGCACCGCAGCCGCAAGTCTCGCTGCCGTAGGCATCAGCTGGCCGCCTCTGCCGAGGCCGGACGCGCGATAGTGATCTGCGTCACGTCGCAATTGCCGGAATGGAACGTCGCCGCGCACGAGGTTAGATAGAAATTCCACATCCGCCGAAATCGGTCATCAAACCCCATGGTGCGCGCTTCTTCCCAGCGCGCATTGAACGTGTCATGCCAGCGCCGCAGCGTCTGCGAATAACTCTCGCCGAACTCGATGGATTTCACCACGCTCATCCCCGCCTGCTGGACCTGTGCCCGCAGCACCGATGGCGACGGCAACATGCCCCCGGGAAAGATGTATTTCTGAATGAAATCAACACTGTTTCGGTATAGGTGATAGCGCTTGTCCTGCACCGTGATGATCTGCAGCGTCGCCTGTTTGCCGGGCTTCAAACGGTCGCGCACGGCCTCGAAATAGGCCGGCCAGTACTTTTCGCCCACCGCCTCGAACATCTCGATGGACGCGATCCCGTCATAGGTGCCCCGCTCGTCGCGATAGTCTTGGAGCTTGAACGTCACCTGATCAGATAGCCCCGCCTTTTCAATGCGCTCGACGGCATAGTCATACTGCTCCTGACTGATCGTCAGGCAAGTGACCTTGAGCCCCCGCTCCTTGGCCGCGTATTCCGCGAACCCGCCCCAGCCGCAGCCGATTTCGAGCACGTGATCGCCGGGCTCTGCGCCCATCTGATCGACCATGGATTTGTACTTCGCCGTCTGCGCAGCCTCGAGGCTCTCCTGCCCTGACTCGAAGATCGCCGATGAATAGGTCATCGTGTCATCGAGCCAGAGCCCGTAGAAATCGTTCCCCAGATCGTAGTGATACGAGATGTTCTTTTTCGCCTGCGCCTTGGTGTTCCGGTTCAGCCAGTGACGCAGCATCTCATAGGCCTGAACGAGGCGCTGACCGGGGAAACTGTCAAACATGTCGTCATTGTCGGCATGGACGAAATCCATGAAGGCCTGCAGATCCGGCGTGGACCATTGCCCCTCCAGATACGCGTCGCAAAAACCCAGCTGCCCTTCGCGGATCAGGCGTGCAAAGACGCCTGGATCGTTGACAGTCACTTCCGCCACCGGCCCCGGCCGCCGTGTGTCGGCGCGAAAGCTGCGCTTGTCGGGCAGATGGATGTCCAGCCGCCCGTTTTCCGCTTTCAGCGCCAGGTCGAATACCTGCTTAAAGTAGCGCGGCAAATCTTGCTGTCCGCGCGTGCTCGTCAGGATCATTCCGATCTCTCCCCCCGCTCAGGCTGTCCCGCCCTTTGCCCCGTGATTTGCGAAACTTTAGCCGCCAAGAGCTTGGCCCTACAAGTTTTTCTTAGAAGCCCCGATTTTCATAAGCGTGCAAAGCCCGTTTGCGGCCCTGATCTGCTGCAACAATAGGCTCCGGATACGTATCCGACGCGCTCAGCCCCCAACTTCGCGGGATCGCCTCGAAATAACTCAGCGCCGTCTGGGTGGGCCGCGACAGCCCCTCGGCCACCCAGCGGTTCACATAGTCCCGCCTTGGGTCGAATTTTTCGCGCTGGGTCACCGGATTGAAGACACGGAAATAGGGCGTCGCATCGGGACCAGAGCCCGCCGACCACTGCCACCCCATGGCGTTCGACGCCGGATCCCAGTCGATGAGACAGTCATCAAACCACGCCTTGCCGATCTGCCAATGGCTCAGGAGGTGTTTGCACAGGTAAGACGCCACAATCATCCGCCCGCGGTTGTGCATCCGCCCAGTGACATACATCTCCCGCATGGCCGCATCGACGAAACGGATCCCCGTGCGCCCCTGTTTCCAGGCCACCACATCGGCATGCGTGTCGTCCTCGTTCCACGGAAAGGCGTCCCAGTCCTCTTTCCAGTTTCCCGTAGCGATACGCGGCGTGTGGTGCAGCAGGTGATAAGCGAACTCGCGCCACACCAGTTCCTTGAGGAAGATTTCTGCCCCCGCCTTGCCTTCCTCCATGGCGCGCATCCCCGCGTGCCAGCAGGTCAGCGGGCTGATTTCGCCCAGCGCGAGGTTCTCTGACAGGTTCGAGGTACCATCGGTGGCTACCTCGTCGCGCGTGGTGCCGTACCGCGCCACCAGCGCCTCGCAGAAATACTCCAGCCGCTCTCGCGCCGCCGCCTCGCCCAGCCGCACGTAGGGCCTCACCACCGCAGCCCCGCGCCGCATCCTCGCGCCCAGCGCCCAACCGGCCAGATCGTCTGAGGCAGGCCAGTTCTCTGGCGCAGGGATCGCCCCCGGCGCCGCCGCCGGCGCAGGCAGATCAGCGCCGCGCACCGATTTCCACATCGGCGTGTAGACCTTGTAGAAACCACCGGTCTTCGTCGCCACAGTCCACGGCTCAAAGAGCAGATGCCCGGTGTGGCTTACTGCGTCCAGCCCTGCCTCCTTGGCCCAGGCTTTGACGCCCTTGTCTCGCGCTTGGCTCTCCGGATCATAGGCCCGACTCCAGTGGATCGCCTTGGCCCCGGTCTCGGCCACCAGATCCTTCATGACATCGAGCGCCCGGCCCCGCCGCAGGATCAACCGCGATCCGCGCGCTTCCAGCGCCTTGCCCAGCGCCTCAACGCCCAGCCCCAACCGCCACGCCGGGGCGGCACCGAGGGTCTCCACGACTTCGTCATAGATAAACACCGGGATCACCGGTCCGGCCTCACAGGCCGCCAGCAGTGCCAGATTGTCGGATAGCCGCAAATCGCGGCGGAACCACATGAGGGTCGGTGCTGTCATCTTGGGCCCGTGCGTCACGTTTCCGGGCCGCTCGGCCCGCTAGATTTCGTGATCTAGGGCGGTGATCAGGCGGTCAACCTCCTCGGCGGTGGTATAATGCGTGAACGACACCCTAAGGACGCCCTGATCTGGGTCGATGCCCAGCGCAGTGAGTGGCCGCACGGCGTAGAAATCCCCGCCCGCGCACATAATGCCATGTTCCGCCAGCCGGGCCGCCACCGGCGCCGCAGGCTTGCCCAGATCCATGGCAAAGGTCGGCGCGCGGTCCTTCGCGCGGCCGGGTCCGAGAAGTCGAACCGAATTCTTCCCGTGGAGGAAATCCAGCAGGGGTTCTGCAAGGGCGACTTCCTGCTCGCGCATCAGATCGTGCACAACCTCGGCACGCCCGGTCCCATCGCGCCCGGCCTTCATATGATGGGTGTAGAGCGCATCGATATAGTCAGCCATGCCTGCAGATGCCGCGACCTGCGCGTGGTCCGGACCCGCTGGCGTGAACCGCTTATAGAGAGAACCTCCATTAAAGTAGTGCCCCTGGTTCGGCAGCGCCATGCCCAGTGACCGACGGATCACCATGATTCCCTGATGCGGCCCATAGGTCTTGTAGGCCGAGAAGAGGTAAATATCGGCACCTAGCTTGCGCACATTGGGCAGCCCGTGGGGCGCATAGCTCACACCATCCACACAGGTGAACACGCCCGCCTGCTGCGCCATCTTGCAGATCGCGGGCACGTCATTGATTTCGGCCACAACATTGGAACAGTGCGGGAAACACAGAAGCGTCGCCCCCTTCAAGAGCGGCTCAAGGTCTTCGAGATCCAGATGCCCATCCGGGCGCATCTTCCACTCACGAACCTCGATGCCCTCGTCTGCCAGACGCCGCCAGGGGCCGGTGTTGGCCTCGTGATCCTGATTAGTGACGATGATGCAGGGCGCCATCGTGCCGCCGGGCTTCAGCCACTGTCGGAATGCCTGCGCCAGCACATAGGTGTTTTGCGTTGTCGAGGGGCCAAAGCTCACCTCCTCGGACATCACCCCCATGATGCGCGCCAGTCGCTCGCGCGCCTCGTCCATCTCCTGCCCCGCCAGCGAAGACGCATTATAGGCCTCATAGGGCTGGACCTTGCGCTCTTTGTAATAGCGGTTCAGCCGCCAGATCACGTAGCGGCAGGCATAGCTTCCCCCGGCATTTTCAAAGAACGCCTGATCGCGGAGCGACGGTTCTGAGAAAGCCGGAAACTGAGCGCGGACGAACTCGGTATCCAGTTGCATACGGATTGGTCTCACGTGCGAATTTTTTAGGCAAGAAATAACTATCGGAAATTCAGCGACATTTTGCACCCACCTAAACACCCCCGGCGCGGCCCTTGGCTTTTGCCTGCCTCCCCGGCAGGCTTTGGAAATCAGCTTTGAAGGATTCTCCCATGACGCGAATGTTTGTTTCCTCACTCTCTTTGATTGCCGGCCTGACCGTCGCCGCCCAGGCGCAGCAGGCCGCGGATGCCGTTGATCCAGAGGCCGCCACCGGCCTTTCCGCCTTTTCCTCTCTTTCCGACGCCGCGCAGTCAGCCCTGGCCGCCAAGGAGGCAGGCACCCCCACCAGCGCCGAAAACTGGATGGTCGCCGCTGCGAACCCGCTGGCTGTTGAGGCCGGTGCCACCGTGCTCCGAAATGGGGGGACCGCAGCTGACGCCATGGTTGCCGTTCAGGCGGTGCTCGGCCTTGTCGAACCGCAATCGTCGGGCCTCGGCGGCGGCGCGTTCCTCGTCTGGTACGACGCCAATTCCGGTGAGGTCACGACGCTGGACGGCCGCGAAACCGCGCCCCTGGCCGTGACGCCCACGCTCTTCCAGACCGACGAAGGCGAACCCATGGGCTTCTGGGACGCCGTGGTCGGCGGCCGCTCCGTCGGCACGCCCGGAACCCCGATGCTGATGGAAGAGGCCCATGCCCGCTGGGGCAACGCCGAATGGGCCGGGCTCTTTGAGGCCGCCATCGGCCTCGCCGAAGACGGGTTTGAAGTGAGCGAACGCCTCGCCTCCTCTGTTGAGGGCGGTGCCGAACGGCTCTCTACCTTCACAACGACGCGCGATTATTTCTTCCCGGGCGGCACGGCACTGCAAGCCGGGGACAAGCTCGTTAATGCCGACTACGCAAACACGCTCCGCCTTCTGGCCGCGCATGGGTCGGAGGCGTTCTACGAAGGACCCATTGCCGACGACATCGTGGCCACCGTGCGCACTGCAGCCGGTAACCCCGGTGTTCTCAGCGCCGAAGACCTCGCCATCTACAAGATCGTCGAACGCGAACCGGTCTGCGTCCCCTATCGCAGCTTCGACGTCTGCGGCATGGGCCCGCCTTCCTCGGGCGCGCTCACCGTGGGGCAGATCCTCGGCATGCTCGACCGCTATGACCTCGCCGCCATGGGGCCTGACAGCGCCGAAGCCTGGCGCCTTATCGGCGACGCCTCGCGCCTCGCTTTCGCAGATCGCGGTCGCTACATGGCCGACAGCGATTTCGTCCCGATGCCGACGCAAGGCCTCACCGCCGCGCCCTATCTCGACGAACGCGCCGCGCTCCTGGGGGGTGAGACCGCGCTGGAATCCGTCGCACCGGGCCGCCCGGAATGGGACCACGCGATGCTCTGGGCCGATGACATCTCGCTCGACCTGCCATCGACCTCGCATATCTCCATCGTGGACCAGTACGGCAACGCGCTCTCGATGACGACGACGATCGAGAACGGCTTTGGCTCGCGCCTCATGGTTCGGGGGTTCCTCCTGAACAACGAGCTGACGGACTTCTCGTTCCGTACCCATTCCGACGGGCTGCCCATCGCCAACCGGATTGAGCCGGGCAAGCGTCCTCGGTCATCCATGTCGCCCACCATCGTAATGGAAAACGGCGAACCCGCGCTGGTGATCGGTTCCCCCGGTGGTAGCCGCATCATCGGCTACGTCGCCAAAAGCATCATCGCCCATGTCGATTGGGGCCTCGACGTCCAGCAGGCCGTCGCCCTGCCCCACCTCGTAAACCGCGTTGGCACCTATGACCTCGAGGATGGCACCAGCGCCACCGAACTCGAAGCAGCTCTCTCCGAGATAGGCTTTGAAACCAATCTGCGCGGCCTGACCTCGGGCCTCCACGCCATCGATGTCGGCGACACGCTGCTCGGCGGCGCAGACCCGCGCCGCGAAGGTATCGCGATGGGTGAATAAATAGGTGAATGGGCGGTTAACGGTTCCGTTAACCAGTTTCTCATAGGCTCTCCCTACCCGCCTCACGCGGGTAGAAAGGAGGGTAAATGAACGACAAAACGTATCGCTTGCTGACGATTGGCCTGATGCTCCTGACGATCATCGTCATGATCCTTATAGGCTAAAACAGCAGCACCCCGGATGCAGCAACATCCGGGGTGCACTTTTTGAGGTTACCCTCAGAAAGGAGGTGTACTGAACAACTCCGTATCGCACTCTAGATATGTGCGAGGTTTCTTAAAAAATCAATAACGGCCTGCTTACGCGTTAACGTCTACGACCACGCGGCCCTTGACCTGACCCTTCAGGATATCCGCGCCTAGGCCCGGCAGATCAGACAGGGTCGCCGGCTGCACCATGGCCTCCAGCACATCCATCGGCAGCGTCTCGGCAATGGCCGCCCAGGCACGTTCACGCGCTGCAAAGGGCTGCATCACACTGTCGATACCCAACAGGTTCACCCCGCGTAGCAGGAACGGGATCACCGTCGCCGGAAGGCCCGCGCCCCCCGCAAGACCAACCGCCGCCACCGAGGCACCGTACTGCATCTGACCCAGCAGCCGCGCCAGCATCGCGCCGCCCACAGCGTCGACGCACCCGCCCCAGGTCTCGGATTCCAGCGGACGCTTGACCGTCTCGGCGAGCTCCTCGCGCGCCACGATCTGTGTCGCCCCGAGTGATGTCAGGTAGTCCGCCGTCTCAGGCCGCCCGGTGACACCAGCCACCTTGTGGCCCTTGGCTGCCAGGATCGCCGTGGCCACAGAGCCCACGCCCCCCGCCGCGCCGGTCACCAGAACCGGGCCGTCCTTGATGCCGTGATCTTCCAGCGCCTGAACCGCCAGCATCGCCGTGAAACCGGCCGTGCCCACGGCCATTGCCTGGCGCGTCGTCAACCCTTTGGGCAGCGGCACCAACCAATCGGCTTTAACCCGCGCCTTTTGCGCGTAGCCGCCCCAATGGGCCTCGCCCACGCGCCAGCCGGTCAGAACAACCTTGTCGCCGGGCTTGTAGCGGTCGTCCTCTGACGCCTCCACCGTACCGGCGAAATCGATTCCGGGCACGTGCGGGTAGTTGCGCACCAACCCGCCGCCGGGCCCGATGCACAGCCCGTCCTTGTAGTTCACCGTGGAATACTCCACCGCCACCGTCACATCGCCCGCAGGAAGCTGATCCGCACTGATCGATTGCACCGCGGCAGAAGTCTTGCCGGTTTCTTCGTCTTTTTCGACCACCAGGGCGTTGAACATGTCGCTCATGAGTATTCCTTCCTCGTCAGTGCGTGCCGTCAGGGCGACCGTCAGTTGGTCCGACAGGTCCGGGCAGCGGGCAAATTCTCGCCCCGCCCATAGGCCACATCGTGGCAGGCCGAACAACGATATTCCTTCAACATGCGGGTTTCTTCAGGATCCACGCGCTGCCATTCGCAGGGCGTGGCCTTGCGTTTCATGCCTCCAGAAGCAGACCCCAGGGCACCACTCCCGTTCCGGTTCATCCACCAGATGACGGCGGCGAGAATTGCGATGCCAACGAGGACGGCCATGGATTACCCCCAGAATTTCTCCTGCACTTGGGCCTTGAACGTGCCGTCCTGGGTCTGAACTTCAAGCTCTGTTCCCGGATCCCAATGCGTCATGCGCACCATGCCGATGGCAACATTAGTCTGGAAATCAGGCGACCATGCCGCGCTGGTCACCTGACCTACGCGCTTGCCACCGCTGGTAAGATCCCACGCCCGGTCGCACAAAGGCAGCTCGCCCTGGATCGAAATCGGACGCACCTGCTTGATCGGGCCTTCCTTGGCAACGCGCAGCAGCGCATCACGTCCCACACAGCCGATCGCCGTTTGCGTCGAACAGAACCGACCCAGCCCCGCCTCGTGGGGCGTGTTCTCGGACGTCATGTCGTTGCCATAGCTCAACAAACCACCCTCGATGCGCTCAATCGCGTTCGGGCAACCCGCACGAACCTCGAGATCTTCGCCCGCCTTGAACAAGGTCTCCCACAGCGGCATCCCGATCTCCGAGCCGTCGACATAGATCTCGAAGCCGCCCTGCTTGGAATAGCCCGACCGCGCAATGACCAGATCCGTGCCTTCAAAATCGAACCAGCCATAGCGGAAGAATTTGATGTCACGCACCCCGTCGCCAAAGACCCGCGACATAAGCTCATCAGCCTTGGGCCCCTGCACCGCCAAGGGCGACACGTCAGGTTCGGTCACAATCACGTCGAGCCGGAATCCATAGGCAATTCCCTTGACCCAAAGCAAAAGATCGCTGTCGGCAATCGACACCCAATAGCGGTCTTCGCTGATCTTCACCGCCACCGGATCGTTCAGCATGCCGCCAGTCTCGTCGACCATTGGCACGTAGTAGCACTGTCCGGGCAGCATTCCGCGGAGATCACGTGGAGTAAGCATCTGCATCAGACGCCCCGCATCAGGTCCCCGGATTTCCACCTGCCGCTCAACGGAAACATCCCAGACCTGAACATGCTTTTTGAGGTGGTGATAATCCGCTTCGGGGCTTTCAAAATAGGTGGCCAGCAGCATTCGGTTGTAAGCCGTATAGCCCTTGACGCCCGCGGCCTCAACGCCGTCGGAAAACGGGGTACGGCGCACCCGACGTGATGGTGAAATAACGGCCATGTTGTCCTCCCTCGGCGTGGCCCGGTGGGTCGGGCACCTGTCGCGCCCTCTTCCGCGAAAGCCATCCGCTTTCCGCGTCTGAAAACGACTTTGGTGGTCGCTTCCCGGCGCGCATGACAGGTTTTTGCAATGGCGATTGCCTGAAAATTCCGCACATAAGCATTCGATGGGCTGCATTCTGCCTATGGTAGAGTGCAAGCGGCCCGAATTCCCAATAATTGTGTTAGCCTAGCCTGCAAGTCGAACGGCCAATTTGGGCCGACTACTTTGCCCATCACTGCGCTCAATTTGTTTTGGCTATCGACGTCCGTTTTCTTTGAGGACTTTGACCATGAAACAGCTGAAATTTTTTCTTGTTCTCGCGCTCTGGCCGCTTTCCGTTGCGTCGGATGCAGTGGCCGTAGATATCGAGAGACTATTTTGGAACCGCGAAGCAACCCAAGAAGAGGCACGCGAAGCGCTGCAGGCGCGCTGCCCTGAATGCAATCAGGTTTACAGCTTTGAGAGCGGCTGCGTCGCCAAGGCAACCCTTAACAACCAGTACATGGGCCGCGAGGATCAGGGGCTCGAAAGTGTCATGTCGCGCATCCTGAACGAGTGCCCTCGCTGCAAAATCACCGGCATTGTCTGCGCCGATCCGGCAAAGGCGAGCGATCGAGCACTCTATCTGATTTCGCGGGACCACGGCTCAGCCTCTATGAGCTTCACCTTGGACGGGCTGTCCGGTAGCCAGCGCACCACGCTTTTGCGGTGCGCCAGGCAAATTGCCGGCACCACACGCCCCAGCAGCATCAGCGGTTTTTCCCCAGTCCCCAGCCCCATGGATAGCTATCCCATTTTCGCGCATTCCATCTTGCAGTACTACGAACTACCGCAGGAAAGCCGAAACTGGAGGCAGACGCTCTACGGCAGCTCCCAGGGCACATTTATGGGGCTAGCAATGCTGCTCCCGCCAGAGGGACTACAATGCCGACACTAGCCCTTGGCTGAGGTCTAAGTCCCGGACCGCCACACCAGCCCTTGACCGCGGCTGAAAACACGTCGAGCGTCGCGCTATGACCAGCGGCAAAGAGCGAACCGGATAAGATGTTGACCCTTGTTGCGACCTCTGCCGACGGTCTGGAGCTGGAGCGCGCGCTGTTTGACTCCGAGGACCTCCAGATCGGTTTCTGGTCATCCCGTGCCCCGGGTCTCGTCTGCCCCCGCGCCTATGAGAGCCGCGCAGGCTTTGCCCAGGCGCTCGAACGCTCCGCCGGACGCGGCTGGCCACTGGCCTTGCGCCCTACCGGTGGCGGCACCGTCCCCCAAGGCCCCGGCATCGACAATATCGCCGTGGCGTTCCATCCCGCCGAGGGCGCAACGATCACCTCCGTATACCGCGACCTCACCGAGGCCCTGCGCGCGGGTCTCGGCCCCGATGGCGCCGCGCTCCTCCCCGGTGACACCCCCGGCAGCTTCTGCGACGGCACATGGAACCTCTCCTATGGAGGGCAAAAGATCGTCGGCACCGCGCAACGCTGGCGCCCTCGCAAGGGCAAGAAACCCCGCGTTCTGGCCCATGCCGTCATCGTCACGCGCCGCGGATTCGAAGACGGCGCCCATGCCGTGGCCCGCTTTCACGAGGATCTGGGCCTACCCCCGATCCAACCTGAAGCGCATACATCTCTCGAAGACGCGCTCGAGATGCCGGTGCTCCCGATCGCAGAGCTGGACTCAGCCCTGCGCGCGCATTTCCCGGCCTGAGGCCGCCCTCAAGGCATCAAAAACAGATCGCTGTCCTGCGTTTCCCAGCCCGCTGCCGTGAGCATCCCGTGGATCTGACCCCGGTGATGGGTCTGGTGGTTGAAAAAATGCGTGATGCAAAACGCCAGCGGCTTTGTCACATCGCGCCTTGCCGCCCCGGAATACCAGCTGAGGTCGCCTTCAATATGCCCGTCACCGAGCCCGTCTGCCCAAGCGATGATCGCCGCATCCGCCTCGGCACGCGCGGCGTCCCACATGGCCAGATCCGGCACAAAACCCACCGATTCAGCGATCCCCTGAACGGGCTTCGACCAACCGTCGAACCGGCTCATCCAGATTGTATCGCCCCATAGCAGATGGTTCGCCGTCCCGAAAATCGACCCAAAGAACGCGCCGCGGTCCGCCTCGACCTCCCGGCGCGGCAACTCTCGCATGGCGCGGCGTAGCCCGGAGTTCTGCCACTGATTATATCGCGCCATGGTGCGGCAATAGTCTGCTGTGATCATCGGATCCTTCCTCGGCCTCTTTCCGTGGCAAAAGACATAGCACGTGATACCAAAATCATCCCACCATGACATCGACGCGCGCGCATTGACGCCTGTACGGGCGCAAACTTCTTGCGCCGTTCCTGCCCCAGCCCTAGCGTGGCCCGGAATTGTCATAGGGGAGAAACAAGAATGACGATTGCCAGATACCTTGGCTCCGCCGCCCTGATCACTGTGGCCGGCACCGCCTTCGCAGCAGACCCTGACCTCCTTGTCTTTGACTGGTCAGGCTTCGAAGAAGAAGGCTTCTACATAAAATACGAAGAAAAGCATGGGGTCGCGCCTTCCTATGCCTTCTTCGGGGAAGAAGAAGAAGCATTCCAAAAGCTGCGCTCCGGCTTCAAGGCCGATGTTGGCCACCCATGCTCGCAATCTGTCCAGAAATGGCGCGATGCCGGGCTCATCGAACCCTGGGACATCTCCAAGATCCCGAGCTACGCCGAGGTCGAGGCCTCCTACAAGGAAAACCCGATCTTCGCCGATGATTCAGGGGTCTACTTTATCCCCGCTGACGCAGGCATGACCGCGATTGCCTACAACACCGAACAAGTCCCCGCCGAAGACGTGGCCTCGCTCCAGGTCTTCACAAACCCGAAATATGCCGGCCGCATCTCGCTGCCGGACAATGTCGACGACGCCTATGCGCTGGCCTACCTGGCCACCGGCGTCAGCGACTGGACCACGGCCACCCAGGAACAGTTCGAAGCGGCCTCCGCCTGGCTGCGCGAGGCGCACATGCTCAACCGTGCCTATTGGGCCGACGGTGCCGAGCTCGCGCAACTCATGGGCACTGGTGAAGTACTCGTCGCGTGGTCCTGGAACGAAACCCCGGTTACCATGTCCGGCGAAGGCCAGCCCATCGGCTTCCAGCGCGAAGCCGCCGAAGGCTCCTCCGCCTGGTTCTGCGGCTACGTGAACCTCGTCGACGGCCCCGGCTCCGAGGACAAAGCCCACGACTTCATGGAAGCCTGGCTTGCCCCCGAAGTGACCGACTACATCGTCAACGAATGGGGCTACGGCCACGCCAACGCCACCAACATGGGCAATATCGATGCCGAAACGCTGACCGAGGTGGGCCTTGGCCCGGTGGACGTGCCGATCCTGGCCCAGCTGCCCATGGATAACGCGCTCCGCGAACAGATGATCGCCGAGTTCGAGAAAATCAAAGCAGGCTTCTAAAGCCGTCTGAACGGGTCGGTGGGCGGGCGCCATTCGCATAGCGAAACAGTCCCGCCCACCGACACGGGTCGAAACATGCTTACGCGCCGCACCTTCCTCGCCACCACGCTCGCCGCGCCTGCAGTGCTCAGGGCACAGTCCGCCCTGCCCAAACTCACCCATTTCCGATTTACCCGCTGGAGGGCAGACCCTTTCGCCTACGGCGCCTATTCCAACCTCGCGCGCGGGGCGCGCACTGAACAGCGCGACGACCTTGCCGCCCCCTTGGGGCCGCTCTTCTTCGCCGGCGAAGCCACCAATGGCGATCACCCGTCCACCGTCCATGGCGCGCTCCTCTCGGGCCGCCGTGCCGCCCGCGAAATCGCCGCCTCCGGCAAACGCCGCGTGGCAGTCATCGGCGCAGGCTTTGCCGGGCTCGGCGCCGCCAAGGACCTCGCCCAGGCCGGGCTCGACGTCACCGTGATCGAGGCCCGCAACCGCCTCGGCGGGCGGGTCTTCACCGACAATCTCGGCGACGGAAAAATCGACCAGGGCGCCTCCTGGATCCACGGCACCGAAGACAACCCTCTCAGCGACCTCGTCCGCGCCACCGGGACCGAGACACGCGTCACCGACTGGGGCAACTTCGCTTTCTTCCGCACCGATGGCCGCCGCAGGCTCAACCCGATCCCGCCGCTCTCCATGCTCGATATCGAAGTATCGCAGAGCTTCGGCGCTGACCGCGACGCTCTCTCCCCTGATGCTTTTGACGAGGGGCTCGAGTTTGGCGGCGATGAAGTCACCTTTACCGAAGGCTACGCCTCGCTGATCCCCGCACTTCTCGGTGGCTACGAAATCGAGACCGGCAAACCCGTCAGCCGCATCGACTGGACCCCCACCGGCGGGGCCACCCTGACCCTACGCGGCAGCCGACGCAGCTTTGACGCGGTGCTCGTCACCGTCCCGCTCGGCGTGCTGAAATTCGGCGACCTCACCTTCGCCCCCGCCCTCCCGGAGGCCAAACAAAGCGCCATCCGCGACCTCGGCATGGGCCATCTCTCCAAGGTTTTCCTACGCTTCGAGGCGCCCTTCTGGGACACCGATCTCGACGCGTTCGGTTACATCAACACCGATCCATCCAGCTTTGCCACATGGGTCAATATCGGGCGCACCAACGACACGCCCACGCTCATGGCCTTCCACGGTGGACGCGCCGCCGACGCGCTCGAGGAAAAGTCCGACGATCAGGTCGAAACCCTTGCCATGGACGTACTGCGGACGATCTGGGGGTGATGACCCGCCCCATTCTCCACACCTTCTCGATCTCGCATTTCAGCGAAAAGGCCCGCTGGGGCCTAGACTGGGCCGGCATCGACTACGAACTGCGCCCCACCATCCCGATCGCCCATATGCTCAATGCGCGGCGTCTAAAGGTGCCTCAAACCAGCGTCCCGATCCTTGAATTTGACGATGCGCCGCCGATCCAGGGCTCCGCCGCGATCCTCGATTGGGCCGCCGAACATGGCTCCCTGCCCAGCGGGGCCGAGGACATCGAGGCCCGCGTCGACGCCAAGCTCGGGCGCGCGATCATCTACTATTTCTACGGCGAAGCCGCGATCGATCAGCCCGCGACAATCCCGCCGCTCTTTACCCAAGGCCTCACCCCGGGCAAGGCGCGCCTCTTCCGCGTCACATGGCCCGCCATCCGCCAGCTCATGATCCGCGGCATGGGCCTCTCCGCCCAGGGCCGCGCGCGCGCCCGTGACAAGATCCTCACCGAACTCGACTGGCTCGACGCCGCCCTCTCAGACGGCCGCCCCTTCTTCGCAGGCGATGCGCCCGGACGCGGCGACATCGCCGCCGCCGCCCTGCTCGCCCCCCTTGTTCAGCCGCCCGAGCATCCGGTCTATGGCGACCACCTTACCGTGCCGCCTCTCATGGCCGCCGACACTGCCGCCTGGCGCGAGCGCCCGGTGATGAGGCTCGTGGCCCGGCTCTATCGTGCCTACAGGTAGATAGATTGGACGCCTTCGTGGTCGGCCTAGCTCGCCGTTACAAACGGGGCAAAATCGCTCGCTGACAGCAGGACGACAACGAAAGCGAGGACGCTGGATCCAACGATAACAATCCAGTGGCTCAGCTTAATCAGCCCCCAATAATTCACCGGCCCTTTTGCTTCGTACCTAAATGCAGCGACGTGTTCCTGCGACAGCTCCAAAAAGTCACCGCCCACCCGGTGCTGTAGCTCTGCGATGTTCTTGCGGTGAATGTAGAGCTCTTGGTTCAGTCCAGACAGCAAGAGACAGCCCACGCACCCAATCAACAGAGGTACAACGCAAAACACCGCTTCAAACCGAAGCTCTTGGACCGCGACAAATCCAACGATCAAGCCTTGCAAGGTGACGATCCAGCGCGACAAATCAAAGATTGTCTTCTTTCTATCTGCGATTGTCGTCACAAAATCCCAGTAGAGCAGCTCATACTGCTTTTCCGGACTCAGTGGCGATGTACTTGCCGTGACTTGAACTGGGTTTGGATCGGCGTTGGTCATGCCCAAGAGTATGCGCCCGAACCACCGGGTGTAAAAGCCGTTGAGAAATTTTCAGAATTCCTATGTGCGAAATAGCCCATATTAACGATTGAAAACGGGCGAATGGTGCGTATCCGCAGCCATACAGGTTCCATACGCGTTCTGTACGGATTCTGGCACAGACTTTTTTCGACATGTGGTCCAATTCGCGTCGAAAACCGTTAAAGGTAAAACCCCCGGACGGAGCCTTTCCATGATCCTCAGCAATATCTGCGCCCTGCTCACCATAGCCTTCGGCGCCTTCGGCTTTCTCGCCCCCCGCTACACGCTCGGCGCCCTAGATCTGGCCACCACCACCTCCAATATGGGCCTTTCCGAGATGCGCGCCTCCGTGGGCGGGCTTTTCGTCATCATGGGCCTCTACGCCCTGATTACGCAGCAAAAAGAGGCGTTCTTTTTCATCGGCATAGCCTTCATCGGCGCCGCCCTCGGCCGCGTCGTCAGCCTCGTTCTGGATAACCCGCCCATGATGAAGGTCGCCGTCTTTGGCGGCATCGAAATCATCCTCGCCGCGCTTCTGATCTACCTCAACAGATCGGCATAACCCCCTCTCATACCTTCATCTTTCCAAAATAACTCCCCCCGGAGGGTCCGCCCTTTCAACCGGCGCAAAACGTGCCTATATTAGGGCTGTTCGCAAGAACTATGGACATAAACGCGCTCGTAATAAGCGGATCGGACCCGGGGGCGGTACCCGGCGGCTCCACCAACACCCCTTCGTTTGGGGGTTATGGGGCCGAAATAGGATCGACGGACGTCTAAAGGGGTTAGCTTTGTCTCGGCGGGGTGCCACCGTACCGGCCCGAACAGTACAATTGCAAACGACAATCGTGCTCCGGTTGCTCTGGCT
>JBCDKE010000032.1:0-31394 GCA_038747015.1 Pseudomonadota bacterium | reverse complement strand
GTGCAGGCCAAAATCGAGGCCTGCCTCGAACAGGGCATCACCACGATGGATCAGGCCGACATCTATGGCGGCTACGAGGCCGAGGAAGTGCTCGGCAACGCGCTCAAAGCCGCGCCCGCCCTCAAGGACCAGATCGAAATCGTCACCAAATGCGATATCGTGGCCCCCGCCGGCCGCTACGCCGACGCACGGGTCAAATATTACGACACCTCGCGCGCCCATATCGAAGCCTCCGTCGACCACAGCCTGCGCCTGATGAATGTCGACAAGATCGACCTCCTGCTCATCCACCGCCCCGATCCGTTCATGGACCCGGCCGAGACCGGCGCGGCGCTCGATGCTGTCGTGGAGTCGGGCAAGGTCGCTCAGGTCGGCGTGTCGAATTTCAAACTCCACGACTGGAACCTGCTGCAATCGGCCATGGACACCGCGCTGGTCACCAACCAGATCGAAATGAGCCTCCTGCACCACGTGCCCTTCACCAATGGCGACCTCGCCTACCTGCAGGAACGCGACATCCGCCCCATGGCATGGAGCCCGCTCGCCGGGGGTGAGCTTTTCAACAACGCTGCGGTCATGGCCGCACTGGGCAAGGTCGCGCAGGAAAACGGCGTCGACGAAACCGCCGTGGCCGTCGCCTGGCTGCTGGCGCACCCCGCGAAAATCCTGCCCGTCATGGGCACCAACAATCTGAACAGAATCAAGGCATTCTCGGACGCGCTCAAGGTGAAAATCGACCGCCAGACATGGTTCGAGCTTTACACCGCCGCCCTAGGCAACGAGGTTCCGTAATGAGTTACGAGGGACGACCCATCATGTCCGCGCAAGATATGTTCGAGCCGACGCCAGACAACGCGCGCGCCTTCCGCAACGCCCTCGGGCGTTTTGCCACCGGCGTCACGGTCGTCACCTGCCAGAGCGAGGATGGCCCCATGGGCATCACCGCGAACTCATTCGCCTCCGTCTCGCTCGATCCGCCCCTCGTCATGTGGTGCCCGGCCAAAGGCTCCAAACGCTTCAAGGCCTTCACCGAGTGCAAGAGCTTTGCAATCCATGTCCTTGGTCAGGAACAAAAATTCATCGGTGATGCCTTCGCCAAGGAACCGCACGCCTTCGACGGTCTCGACTGGGAAGAGGCCGCCGACGGCACGCCGCTCCTTTCGGCCCCCATCGCGCGTTTTCACTGCAAACCGCACGCCTTCCACGAAGGCGGCGACCACGTCATCGCCGTGGGCCACGTGACCCAGGTCGCGCTCCGCGACGGCGAACCGCTGCTTTTCGCCTCTGGCCAATACGGCGCCTTCGCGGCGCACTAGCGCCCACCCACGGAACGCTCAGCCGTCCTAAATGCAGCAATTTCGCGCCCGTTACACGACCGTCACAATTCTGAGGAAATTCACAGGCCAGTTGCGCTCTGCGCCCTAGCTATGAGACATTGACGTTACGACAAGAACATAAAAGGTCGAGCATGCCCCCCCTTCCCGACGTCCACCAGGCAGAACCTATCCCCGAGGCCGCCCGCGCGGAAATCGAGGCGCTGATGTCCTCAGCCGACCTCTTCCGCTACACCTCGGAAAACAGCCCCGTCACCCGCCTCGAAGAAGCCTTCGCCGCCAAAATGGGCGTCGACTACGCCGTGGCCGTGGCCTCCTGTTCAGCTGCGCTTTTCCTGTCGCTCAGGGCGCTGGATCTGCCCCGCGGCGCGCGGGTCCTGATCCCCGGCTTCACCTTTGCCGCCGTGCCCTCGTCGGTCGTGCATGCCGATTGCGTGCCCGTCCTCGTCGAGGTGAAGGACAACTACCGCATCGATCTCGCCGATTTCGAGGCCAAACTCGACGGCGCCCACGCCGTCATGATCTCGCACATGCGCGGTCACACCTCGGACATGGACGCCATTATGGCGCTCGCCGAGGCCCGCGGCCTCCCCGTGATCGAAGACGCCGCCCATTCGCTCGGCACGCTTTGGAACGGCAAAAAGATCGGCACGCTGGGCCGCATCGGCTGCTTCAGCTTCCAAAGCTACAAGATGCTCAACGCCGGCGAAGGCGGGATGCTCATCACCAATGACCCCGACCTCGCCGCCCGCGCCGTGATCATGTCCGGCGCCTACGAGCACAATTGGAAGAAACACCCCGCGCAGAAACCCGACCTTCAGGAGGCCTTTGCGCGCTGGCAGAACAAACTGCCGCTCTACAACACGCGGATGTCGAACCTCAGCGCTGTGGTGATCCAGCCGCAGATCGACGAACTCGACCACCGCTGCCGCCGCGGGCTGCGCAACCATGACCACATGGCCGCACTGCTGAACGCCACGCCCTATTTCGACGTCCCCGCGCCGCTCCCTCAGGAACACCGCGCCCCGGACTCGATCCAGTTCAATCTGGTGGATTTCTCCGACGCCGAGGCCCGCGCACTGGTCAAGGAACTCAAGGACCGCCACCTCGGCGCGCAAGTATTTGGCCTTTCCGATGACAACGCGCGCGCATTCTGGAATTGGCAGTTCCTGCCGGCCGACAGTCTCCCGTCAGGCGACCTGCCCCAGACCCGCGCCATGCTGATGCGCGCCTGCGACGTGCGCCTCCCCGTGCGACTGACCCTCGAAGAGGTCGAGGCCGTGGGCAACGCCGTCATCGACGCCGCCCGCTCGGCGCGCGCTCAGACCAAGGCCGCTTAACCCGCGTTCAGCGCCTCGCCCAGCTTATCGATGGCCTGCATCCAGCCGCCTTCGCCGGCGGTTCCGGCAGGCACGCCCCAGTGCACCATGACCATCCTGGTGCCGCCCTCGACGCTCTCCAGCTCTACAATCACCTCGGTGACGTCCGGGTGCCCTTCGGGCATCCCCATGGCCTCGGGCGGGATGATCGTCCCGTCGGGCTGGCACATGGATTCGGTATAGACCAACCGGCGGGGCGCGCTGATCTCCTTGTAGACGCCGATGAACCACATGCTCATGGGCCCTTTCGGTGTCGTCATCTGCATTTCGATCTTGCGGGTGCCGCCGATGGTCAGATCCATCTCTGCCGTCGGAACCTGCGCCCCATTGGGCCCATACCATCGTTGAAAAAGCGCCGCCTCGGTCCACATGCGCCACACGTCTTCGATCTTGGCATCAAACACCCGTTCGATGCGCACCCAACTGTCTTGGTCGCTCATTTGTCGTCTTCCTTCATGTCTTCCAACACGGCGGCCATGGCATCAAACCTCTGGTTCCAGATCGGGCGATAGGCGTCTGCCCAATCCGCCACAGACTTGATGGCCTCCGGGTTGATCCGGCACGGCCTGAACTGCGCCTGCCTGCCCCGCGTGATCAGCCCCGCCTTTTCCAGAACGCCGATGTGTTTCGAGATCGCGGGCAGGCTCAGATCGAACGGTTCTGCCAGTTGGTTGACGCTCGCCTCGCCCTTCGCCAGCCGGGCCAGAATGGCGCGACGGGTCGGATGGGCCAGAGCAGCGAACGCCGTGCTAAGATCGTCGGATTGAACCATGATTCGTATTTAACATACTCGTTAATTAACGCAAACGTGAAATACTAATGAACCCCTAAGAGCGCATCGCTAACGTGTTTTAAAATTATGAAATTATTAAAAAAATACGGATTCAGAGCCATACGGTTTCTGTACAGGTTCTGTACGGATTCTGGCAGCCACTTTGGCGAAACACCGTGCAGCGATCCCTCGCGAAAGGGTTCATTAAGCGTCGGTAACGATTGATTCAGGGTCCGGCGAAAATGCCTCCCCTAATGGGGCACGCGGCCACCTATCGGATGAGTACACCCAGATCAGCAACGTTGGTTCCTGTGCCGCCTGTCATCAGCAATCCAGAGCCTGATTTGAGCGCGGGATAGGCGTCATTATCGGCGAGCAATGCTTCGACATTCACCTTCGAACGCATGGCCGAAAGGACCCCTGCGTCAACCACGCCACCCGCCGCGTCCGTGGGCCCATCGCGCCCATCTGTCCCGGCTTGCAGGTAGTGCCATTCGCTCCGATCGCGTTCCAGATGCAGCGCCGCACGCAGGGCAAGCTCCTGATTTCGCCCACCTTTTCCGGCGCCCTTTAGCTGAACCGTGGTCTCACCGCCAAAGAGGTGAATACCCGGATCCGTGCACCCCGCAACCCTGCGCGCCGCGTCTTCCACGTCGCCCGTAAGCGCAGGTGCATGGATGTGGAGCGGCAGATCGTACTCCTTGGCCTTGGCAGCCATGGCCATGACGGAGACGGTGTTAGACCCCACGATCAGATTGTCTGCCTCGGGCAAGGTGGCATCGGTTTCTGCGGTTTCCAAATGCGCCCGCGCCGCCGCCGGAACCCGATCCCAGATCCCGTAGCGTTCGAGCATGGCCTTGGCATCGGCCTTGGTGCCCAACGGCGCGGCGGTCGGCCCACTGGCAATGGCCCGAAGATCGTCCCCAATGACGTCCGAAAGGATGAGCGCACGCACCCGTCCCGCCGCCACCCGCAGCATCCCGCCGCCCTTCAGGCTCGACAGTTTCTGGCGCACAAGATTCATCTCGACGATGTTCGCGCCTGAGGCGAGCAGCAGCTCGTTAACTTCAATTTTATCCTGCAATGACAGGCCCTTGACGGGCGCAGGCAACAGCGCTGAACCGCCCCCGGACACCAGCACCAGCGCGCCAGCGCTGGCCCGCGACAGCGCTGCTGCCACCGCCTCAGCGGCCTCTAATCCCACGGTATCCGGCACCGGATGGGCCGACGCAAAGACCCTCGCGCCCGACAGTTCACGCGCGTTTTCAGGGTTCGTGACAATGATCGTTTCGCTGGGTTTTTCCACGTGGGCGAGCGCCGCCTCGGCCATGCGCAGCGCTGCTTTGCCCACGGCGATAATAGGCGTGCCCGGCTCCACCGGTTGTGCCTTGATCGCCGCGTCCACCCCTGCAAACGGATCGGCCGCAGCAACCCCAGCCTCGAAAACAGCCCGCGCCGCCGCGCGCTTTTCAGTCAAATTCATGAAGGTCACACCCAGTTGAGTTGATGCGCCTCTAGCAGATCGGTGAGCAACAGGCGAGCACCCTCGCGATGCGCCTCATGGAGCCGATGCGCTGCCCGCGCATCCCCTGCGCGGATAGCCGCCAAAACGGCGCGGTGATCCTCATTCGATCGATGCGGAATGGGGCGCAGACGCAGTGTCACCATACGCGCACGCCTAACCTGATCGCTGTAAAGCGCCGTCGCCTCAACCAAGCGCTTGTTGCCTGAGGCAATGACCAGAGCAGCGTGGAAATCATCATCAGCTTGGGCCCAGCTTTCCAAATCACTTTTTTCCAATGCAGCGTCCATGGCATCAATTGCCATTTGCAAAGGTTTCAAGGCCTCGTCTGAAAGCCCCCGTGCCGCCGCGCGACCCGCCGCGGCGGACTCAAGAGCGGTGAGCACTTCATAGACATCGTTCATGTCGCCCGGGGACAAGCCAACGATGCGCGCTCCGCGACGGGGGCGAATATGCACTAAACCTTGCGCTTCAAGTCGTGTGAGTGCCTCACGTACCGGCGTGCGTGAAATCCCCAGGCGTTCAGCGAGTTCAGCCTCAAGGTGATCAGAACCGGGGGGAAGATCGCCGGAGAATATCAGCGTGCGCAAAGCATCAGTAGCCCGGTTGGTGGCAGTTTCACTCACAAAGCAATCCAGCGTTTTTCTTCGTCAGAACGATATATCGCCTCTTCTACCTCCCGAACGGCCAAGTAGTCCAACGCCTTGTTTTCAAGCGTCCCTTTCCCCTCGAGCGCTGCGACCACGTGGGCATTGAGCGCGTAAACGCAGTCACCGGCAAAGCCGGGCCAGTCTTGCGCTGCCAATACGATGTCTTCGTGCAAGCTACCAAATTTACGAAACGTCAGTGCCCCCGACCCGGACAACTCTAACGTGCCTTCGGTCCCTTCGATAAGGGCCTGGCCAAATGTCAGGCGTGTATTTTCACCGGGATGATCCAGCAGGCGATTTCCATCGAACACGGCCCGCACATTATCTGCAAATGAGAAGACAACGTACCCGGCATCTTCACCCACGATAATCGGGTTCATCCTTCTGAGTTCGGCATAGACACCTTGAATGGGTCCGAGCAGATAACGAAACGTGTCGATCCAATGCACCCCCGTTTCGTGGATCAAGAGGCGCGGCATTGTTTGGAAATACGGCTGGCGATCAAGGTAAGCCTCGGGTCCTTGCCCGTCACCGGTTCGAAAGCGGAATGTCGCCTGATGAACGACCCCCAGCGCACCTGAATGCATAAGTTCCGATGCCTTTCGATACCAAGGCTGAAATCGAAAATTCTCGTGCACGATCAGATGAATGCCTGCATCGTCCGCCATTCTCGCCAGGTCCCTAGCTTCCTCCAGAGACGTACCGAACGGTTTTTGGCAGATAATCGCGCGCGGCTCGGCGCGGAGTGCTTCTTCAATCAAAATCCTATGAGCCGGCGGTGGTACGACCAAGTCGATGATATCAGGTGTTTCGTGGGTCAGGGCATCGGCCAGTGACTGGTAAGCGCCGACGCCTATCGCCGACGCGCGTGTCAAATCCTGGTCGACCACTGCAGTTAATTCAGTGCTGGGGTGGCGTTTCCAAGCCTCGTGATGGAATGCCGCGAAATACCCCGCACCGACACAAAGAACGCGAAACCCGTCGCTCACAACGCCGCCTCAACAGCTAATGCAATATCAGCGGTCCCTGCCTCACCGCCTAAGTCGCGGGTCAGCACGGTTCCTTCGGCTACCACGCGATCTACTGCAGCCTGAAGCCGGGCAGCGTCCTCGATCATTTCAGCATTCCCATGATTCTGACCCAGCCAGTCTAGCATCATTGCCCCAGACAGGATCATCGCGATGGGGTTGGCGAACCCTTTCCCGGCGATATCTGGTGCAGTCCCGTGGCACGGCTGGAACACAGCGTGGTCGTCACCGATATCGGCGGAAGGCGCGAGACCAAGCCCCCCCATGAGCCCGGCACCCAGATCACTCAGGATGTCGCCGAACATGTTTTCGGTCACCATTACATCAAACCGTTGAGGTTGATCTACCATCCAAAGCGCGACGGCATCGACGTAACCATAGTCAGTTTCGATATCTGGGTGCTTGCTTGCAACTTCGTCAAAGATCTTTCGGAAAAAGGCGAAAGCTCTGAAAACATTAGCTTTATCTACGCAAGTAACTCTTCCAGGACCCAGCCCCGACTGTTTGCGCTGTGCTGCCAAGCGGAACGAAAACTCGAATAGCTTTTCGCTTGTGGCGCGAGTTATTCGCATGGTTTCACGGGCTTCGGTTTCGGTGACTTCCCCTGCCCCTTTGGTAAAGAACAGCCCTTCAGTGCTTTCACGAACGAGGACAAAATCGATGGCCTCGGTCTCAGAAATCTTCAGCGGGCTGGGTTGACCTGGAACAATGCGCACGGGCCGCACACCCGCGTACAGTTCAAGTTCAATGCGCAGATCGATTTGCGGAACGATCTCGGTCCCATCCTGATATCGAATGTGGGGCAGCCCCATGGCGGAAAGCAGTATCGCATCCGCTGCCCGAGCCCTTTCAAGAGAGGCAGGAGGCAAAGCGTGGCCTGTATCTGCATAGCATTGAGCTCCGGCTGGTAGCGTTTCAAACGCAAGCGAGTAACCCCGGCCTTGCGCCACGCGATCAAGGAGCCGTAGCGTGGGCACAGTAATCTCAGGGCCAATCCCGTCTCCGTCAAAAACGGCGATGTTAAACTGTTGTGTCATAGGGCCTCGGGCGTTGACGAAACTTTAATGTATACGTTAATCGATACATTATTTACGTGCAAGAGAGGCTGTGCCCATGTTCGCAGTAGTTGTTACTTTTAGAACTTTGCCAGGCAAAATGCCGGAGTTTCTACCCCTTATGCTGGCGAATGCAGCTGAATCGCGGGACGAACCAGGCTGCCAACGTTTTGACGTTTGCACCGATCCTTCTGAGCCCGATGAGGTTTTTTTATATGAGATTTACGATGATCAAGCTGCCTTTGCGGTGCACATGACGACCAGTCACTTTCTGGATTTTGACGGCAAAACCACGCACATGATTGCAGAGAAAAAAGTCCGCACCTACGGGGCCGTCGACGCATGACCTGGAACGTTCATGCCGTTAAGTATGCCGACCGAAATGCCCGCACACGGGCTGATAGCTTTCTGTTTGATGACAATCATGACCAGCCACACGCGATGGATTACTTCATCTGGGTACTCGAAAAAGATGGCCGGCGCATTCTGGTCGACACAGGCTATGACGCAGCGGAAGCTGCAGCGCGGGACCGTCCAATCGCATTGGACCCAAGAGAAGCGCTGAAGCCACTGGGGATTGAAGCACAAAGCGTCGACGAAGTGATTGTCACGCATCTGCACTACGATCATGCGGGCGGGTTGCACTTGTTTCCGAACGCCACTTTGCACCTCCAGGCCGCTGAAATGGCATTCGCGACGGGTCCATGCATGTGCCATGGGCTTTTGAAGGCACCTTTCACGGCGGACCATGTGTGCGAGGCTGTGAAGCGCCTCTACGCTGGTCGGGTGATCTTTCACGATGGGGATGGTCAAGTCGCCGAGGGCGTGACAGTCCACCGGATCGGCGGCCACTCGCGGGGGCTTCAGGCTGTGCGTGTGTTAACCGACGCTGGTTGGCTCTGCCTCGCCTCAGATGCTGCCCACTACTACGAGAATGCCTTTGAAAAGAAGCCCTTTCCGATTGTGGTGGATGTCGAAGACATGATGGCGGGGTTTGACACGATCCAACGTCTGGCGTCCGAACCACGCCTAATCGTACCAGGCCATGACCCGCTGGTTCGCAAGATTTTTCCTGAGGTTGCGCCGGGCATACATCGACTTGATCAAGGTCCCTTACAAGATCCAAGCAAAGCTCCGTAAAGGCTTGAATGCATCGCGGGTTTCCGCAGTTATCAGAAACATGGACAAATACCGGCGTTACGCCATCTATTTCACTGCGCCACCCGGAGCCCTTGCAGACGCAGGGGAGGCTTGGTTGGGTTGGGATATTGCAAACGGCCGAGCAGCGCCGCAGCCCGAAACAAACGGGATCGACTTAGTGGCGGCAACGGCCGGGCCTCGACGGTACGGTTTTCACGCGACAATGAAACCGCCCTTTCGGCTTGCACCGGGTCACACAGAAGAAGGGCTGATTGCTGAATTGCAGGCGCTATGCCTTGCGGCCCATCCGGTCGCTATACAAGGGATGCGTATCTCGGCGATAGGACGATTCCTGGCCCTGACGCCGAGCGGGGAAGTGTCCGCGTTGGGAAAGCTCGCTGGTCGCTGCGTCGTGGAGTTGGACCACTTTCGCGATGCCCCAGAAGCCTCAGAACTGGCCAAGCGGCGTCGAGCAAGCTTGAGCGAGGCGCAGGAGCAGATGCTGATAAAGTGGGGCTACCCCTACGTACTGGACGAGTTTCAGTTTCACTTGACGCTAACATCCCGCGCTTCCAAGCCTGAAATCGCGGGATTGCGTGCACTCGCTGAAATCCACTTCGCAGCGCATTTGGCCGCGCCGACCGTCATAGACGCGTTGACACTTTGCGGAGAACGCGAAGACGGCAGATTTGAGCAGATCGAACGCGTTGATCTGTCGGAATAGTTAGCAGGCGTCCAAGCCATTGAAAGGATGTCGCCTCAGATGCAGCCTTCGAAGGCAATCAGACGTACATCTAATTGGATTGGACTGAACAATGCCATTTAATCAAAATCCTGAATTCTTTGAAGAAGTTCCCCACTCCGCAACGGATACCTATCGGATAGTCTTAACTGGAGCAGACAACTTTGCGGGAGCGCGTGCTCGATGGCGAATTCGTAATCTATAACGCTCTTAATCCTAGCAACACTAAAGTCCCGCTCGATCCCCTCCCATCCGACATCGAAATAACAAGCCGTGTCTCTGTTGGGTCTACCATCACGGTCGTGGTTATGGACTGAGGCGTACTATCTGACGCAAAGGCGGAAATTCAGTGGGGCGGCACGACGCTCAGCACTCGCTCCGTCTCACTGAGCGGACCAACCAGCATGAGTTTTGTGCTGAAGTATGGAGTTATAAAGCTGATCTAGGCCGAAGCATCAGCGCCTCAGTATACGTGTCGAACGCTGGTCCACACGAAGTTGGCCGCTGGGCGTTCTCTTGTATTGAAACTGGACGCATTTCAGCTCGCCTTTTTTCTAGGCTCGGTTTCTAGAACGCGAAGAGCAATCGCGCGAAAACCGAACTGATGACGTAATTTAGGTCGACCTTGCCCGAGCCACAGGCCGGTATAGGCCGGGTACTAAGCCTTCTGCGAGCTCCTTGAGGCGTTCAGGCTCGGTCCCGCTATCCTGAATCGAACCATAATGAACCTGGTAGTTGCCGCCAAGTTTTGCGAACAGCTCGGATGGATAGCGGAGTGATGATACCCGTCGCCCGAACTCGTCATTGCCACCGCTTAGCAGGGCGGCGGCACGTCGGGTCCGATAATAATGGCGTGAGTTTCTCATGGCGGTCGACGCCGGCACAATCGGTGCGTTGCATTCCGCAGATATACGCGTCACGCCATTGCGCCATGGAGGCTCAACCAACAGGCCTTTTTCCATCCGAGGTACGCGACCTGATCCAAAAACCAAAAGCGCCCCTTCATTGTAAAGATGCTCACGCATACCCTGAAGTGTCTGCCTTGCCGTAACGACCTTGTCCTTGCGGTCCAGATCCACGGCTATCAGAAGATCGCTCCCCAGAAAGCGCTCGGCTTCTCGACCGGCGACTACCTTGAGGTCTTGGCGGTGATGCATCAGCGCGGCCGCATGGGCGATGAAATCGAAGGTGCCAATTGGATGTGTTGATCCGATGACGACTGCACCTGCGGACGGGACGTTTTCCAGGCCAATTGGCGTGACCGTCGTCCCTCCCTCCATAGCAAGAAGCGCTTGGATGAGACCGGGGCCAATCTTGCCCTCGAGCGTCAGGAGCATCTTACGGCTCTCGCGAAGCGCAAAGAAAGCTTGGCCTGTAGTAAGCCGGCTAACGCCATCGATTGCACCCATCAGTGCAAGCAAAGCTCTAAGCCTGAGATCGGCACCTACGGGTATACGCAAACGGGCACGTAGGAGGTTTTCTAACGGGTCTGGAGAGGATCGTTTCAAATTAGTGCCGTCTGTTCGCCTGGTAGTGATCTACAGGTTTCCTTTGCCTTGGCCCAGATGCAATCATTGACTTGGGCTATGCTACCAAGTTGCATCGCTTAGGTGGTGGTATAGGGATAAGCTGCCTAGAACGAGGCGCTAAGGGGGGGAACATGGGCGGCACGGAACTTGTGGAGGTTGACTCAATTGTCCTGAATTTTTCGCCTACGAGCATGATGGTTTTGAACGCCATCCTGGCCATCATCATGTTCTCAATCGCATTGGAGCTTCGCCCCAGCGATTTCACGCGCTTGGCTAAATCGCCAAAACCGTTGCTCGCCGGGCTATTCTCTCAGTTCATTGTGCTGCCCGCTTTGACCTTCGGCTTAGTACTGGTTTTACAACCAATGCCATCGATTGCGTTGGGACTGATCCTGGTGGCGGCATGTCCAGGCGGTAACATTTCTAACTTTATCACCCATCGCGCAGGTGGAAATTCTGCTCTGTCAGTGTCGATGACGGCCATTGCAACCGTAGCTGCAATCGCACTCACGCCCTTCAATGTTGCCTTTTGGGGCAGCCTTTATGGGCCCACGCGCGAAATCTTGCGGACAACTTCAATTGACCCTGTGTCCGTTGCGATCACGGTTGGCCTGATGTTGGTGCTACCTCTTATCCTAGGGATCTACATCAATGTAGCTCGGCCATCTGTTGCGGGCCGCCTGCGTCGCCCGTTGCAATATCTATCGATGGCAATTTTTATTACCTTTGTCTTGCTGGCTCTGGCAGCAAATTGGTCGCTTTTCCTGCAGTATGCTTCCGTTGTTGCGCTACTGGTGCTTCTTCACAACGCGATGGCTTTGGGAGCCGGATACGGCGTGGCATCACTGGTCGGACTTTCTTCTTTCGATCGGCGAGCGGTAACGATTGAGACGGGAATCCAAAACTCCGGTCTTGGACTTGTTTTGATTTTTGGCTTTTTCGACGGACTCGGCGGCATGGCTCTTGTCGCGGCCTTCTGGGGGGTTTGGCATATTATTTCAGGGATTTCGCTGGCGACCCTGATGGCACGCAGCAAGCCAGCGCAAACCGCTTAGTATAATAAACTGAACTTAGGGCTTCTTGTACCGCGCTGGCAACCAGAGTGGTGTATGTCGCGCAGTGAAAGGACAATCGCGCCTGTTGCTAGACGACATCGATGCTGTAGCTTTGAGGCGGCAGCAGCACTCCGTAGGGACAAGACATGTCTGGTTTCATCCGTTCTGACCAAACCCGCCTACTGACTGATCAGTTTGGCGTTGAGGTGTACGATGTCGATTTGACTAGGGTCAAAACTGAAATCGATTTTCAGGCCATAAGAGATCTTTTTGATGAGCATTCTGCACTGCTATTTCGGGGTCAGGATCTGACCGACGAAGCGCACATTCGGATAAGTGAGTTTTTTGGGCCGATTGAAGATCGTATGGCGGACGAACGCAAACCTGGAGAGAAATTCAAAGTTCCCGAAGTATCGAATGTTCGCGAAGACGGAAGCACCTCGGACAGGATGGACCTGCAGACGTTGAATTTAAAATCCAACTTCCTTTGGCATTCCGACAGCACATTTCTGCCAATCCCTGCCTTGGTGAACGTTATAACGGCCCGGATTCTACCAACATCGGGCGGCGCCACCGAATTGGCTTCCACCCGGGCGGCCTGGGCAGCTATGCCGAAACATTTGAGAAGCCGAATTGAGGGCCGCGGCATCTGGCACAGATATAGCCATTCTAGGAAGAAGATATCGGAAGAACTTTCCAGACTTCCGATGTTCAACAAGTGGCCAGACCAACACTGGCACTCGGTTTGGACCAACCCGGTAAATGGCCGAGAAGCGTTGTATTTGGCCAGCCATGCATTTCAGGTCGATGGCTATAGCGAAGCGGACAGCGCTGTGCTTTTGGACGAACTTGTCGAATTCTGCACGAAGCCGCAGTTCGTCTATTCGCATACTTGGGAGATCGGAGACGTTTTGATGTGGGACCAGCGCGCCGTGATGCATCGCGGAACACCGTGGCCCTACGAAGAACCTCGGAAACTCTCGAGCATTTGCAGCAGCGCGCAGGAGTCGGACGGGCTATCTTCCGTCCGCGTAACCTCAAACTAACTGTTCTCATACAATCACAAAGCGTCGTAGGATCGATGCCGCCTAAAACTCTTTTAAACGCGGCCCCCATGTGAAGTGGCCACTCGCCGAAGCCTTTGAGTATTTCGCGCCCCGAGTTCAGAGAACTGCTAATTCCTCAATCAGTTGGAAACAGGAGCTGAACCTTGATCGCTTGTTCTCGATCTCCTGCCAACTCGAACGCCGCATTTGCTTTTGACACGCTTATGGTTTGCGTCACCAAGCTTGACACATTGATCCGCCCTGCTTGCATTAGTTTTATTGCAACCTCGAATTCTTCGTGGAACCGAAAGGAACCAATGAGGGAGATTTCTTTGGCCGTGATTAGCTGCAACGGAACTGTGACATCGCCGCCGAGACCTAGCTGAACAAGTTTACTTTTTGGGGCCAATACATCCACAGCCATTCGAAGCGCTGCAGGCGCCCCGGAGCATTCAAAGGCGACATCGAAATAGCCTTTGTCGGCGCTCAAACGATCGAGCTCACCACTATCCTCTGTCACGTTGTGGACTATGTCGGCACCAAGTTCCTGTGCAATGCTCAGCGGAAATTTCGCAAGGTCGGTTGCGTGGATTTCCACCGCTCCGGCCATACGAGCCACGGCCACAGAGAGAAGCCCAATAGGACCGCAGCCAGTGACCAAGACGCGTTTGCCGGCCAAGTCGCCGGCTTGCCGCGCGGCGTGCAGAACTACAGACAGCGGTTCGGCAAGGGCTGCCTCCTCAGGGCTTAAACCATCGGCCGGAACACATTGCTCCGCGTTCGCCACCAGAAGATCTCGGAAAGCGCCCTGAATATGCGGAAACGGCATTGCAGAGCCATAAAATCGCATGTTTAGGCAGTGGTTGTGCTGGCCCTTTCGGCAGTACTTGCAGTCATAGCATGGTCGCGATGGAGAAATTGCAACCAGCTGGCCGACCTTCAGACCGGTCACGCCGCCCCCCAAGGAAGCAACGCGCCCCGATACCTCGTGACCCAGTATCATCGGCTCTTTCAGGCGCACCGTGCCAAAGCCACCGTGATTGTAATAGTGTAGATCCGAGCCGCAGATACCTCCCCGAGAGAGTTCGACTAGCACCTCGCCCTCGCCCGGGGCGGGATCGTCGTGGTATTCAAGACGGATGTCTTTGGCGGCGTGAGCGGTTAGCGCTTTCATATTGGCCTCAAGTCACTGGGGTAAGCAGCGGTTGCCCGCTGAAATGGGCGATAAGGTTATCTCGAACCAGCTTGCCCATGGCCTTGCGGGTCTCAACAGTGCCGCTCGCGTGATGTGGTTGAAGAAGCACATTGTCGAGTTCTAGGAATCGTGGATCCAGCGCCGGTTCGCCTTCAAACACATCCAGAGCTGCGGAACCTACACCGCCATTACCCAAGGCTTGGATCAGCGCCTCCTCGTCGATGTTGGGCGCGCGCGAAACATTGATGATCATCCCCTCCGCGCCCACTGCCGCGATGACGTTGGCACCCACGATGTGGCGGGTGGCGGCGGAGGCAGCGAGGGTGACAAAGAAGAAATCGGCGTGCTCGGCAAGCTCTTCGGGAGATTTGAGAAAGGTCCACGAAGCAGCGTCCTCGCGTGGGGCGAGGTCGGAATAGGCGATATCCATGCCGAAGCCTTCGAGCCGTTTGCCGATCTCGAATCCAATGCGGCCGAGGCCCAGAATGCCGGCCTTGCGACCGAAAACACGGCGCTTGAGAGGATAAAGGCCCTTGGTCGCCCATGAACCATCCCGCACCCATGTTTCGGCGCCGATCATGCCGCGCGACTGGCATAGCATCATTGCAACGGCGAGGTCGGCGACGTCCCCGGTGAGGACATCTGGGGTGTTTGTTACGTGGATACCGCGTGCGCTCGCAGCGGCGATATCGACCGCATCAAAGCCCACGCCGTAGACCGAAATAATCTCGAGATTCGGGCACGCCGCGATGAGGTCAGAATCAGCGCCGAGTTCGCCTCTTGTGGCGATGCCGCGCACGTTTGGCCCGTGCTCTGCGATGAAAGCAGCGGCATCCTGTGCCTCAAACAACTTCTTGATATCAAATGCTTTATCTAGGGGCTCCTGATCCCAGTCAGGGTAAGGTCCGACCTGCAAAATTGTGGGTTTGTTCACGTCCCGACTCCTGGGTTGACAAGCTGAGGTACCGGTAACATGTTATCGATAACAATTTGCAGCACGTCAAGCGAGCTGAGCAAAAATCAACGGAGAGAGACACCGGATGTCAGAACTATTTTCGCTCGAGGGCAAGCGCGCGCTGGTCACAGGATCCTCGCAGGGGATCGGGTTTGCCCTGGCGAAGGGGCTGGCGAACGCGGGCGCCAAGGTTGTTCTGAACGGCCGCGACGAAGGCAAGCTTTCGGAGGCGGCGGGCGCCTTTGCGGACGGTTCGGCGGAGGTGCTGCCTTTCGACGTGACCGACCATGGCGCAGTGCGCGCGGCGGTGGATGCGTTCGAGGCGGAGCATGGCGCGATTGACATTCTGGTGAACAATGCGGGCATGCAGCACCGGACACCGTTGGAAGATTTTCCGGCAGACGCGTTTGAGAAGCTGCTGCAGACAAACATCGCCAGCGTTTTTCACGTGGGTCAGGCCGTTGCGCGGCACATGATTGGCCGTGGGGCGGGCAAGATCATCAATATCGCCAGCGTGCAGACGGCGCTCGCGCGGCCGGGAATCGCGCCCTACACGACCACTAAGGGCGCAGTGGGCAATCTGACCAAAGGCATGGCCACCGACTGGGCGAAATACGGGCTGCAGTGCAATGCCATTGCGCCCGGGTATTTCGATACGCCGCTGAATGCAGCGCTCGTTGCCGACGCGGATTTCTCCGCCTGGCTGGAGAAGCGAACGCCCGCTGGGCGTTGGGGCAAAGTCGAAGAGCTGGTAGGGGCCTGCGTGTTCCTGTCATCACCGGCGTCGTCCTTTGTGAATGGGCACACGCTCTATGTCGACGGCGGCATCACGGCGTCGCTGTGAGGGAGCATTCGGTCATCATGGGTGTATCCGGCTGCGGGAAGAGCTCTGTCGGTCAGGCATTGGCTGACCGCCTGGGTGTAGCCTTTATCGATGGTGATGATCTTCATCCCAAGAGCAATATCGACAAGATGAGCCGGGGCGAGCCGCTGACGGATGCAGATCGCGCGCCCTGGCTGAAATTGGTGGGCATGGCGCTGGCAGAAGCGCCCGAGCCCGCGAGCATTGGGTGTTCTGCTCTCAAAAGGGTCTACCGCGATACCATTCGGGAAGCGGCGGGCGCGCCGGTGGCCTTTATCCATCTTCATGCTGAGAAATCGGTGCTTGAAGAACGCGTTTCGCAGCGCGAGGGGCATTTCATGCCGACGGGATTGCTCGATAGCCAGTTCGACGCGCTCGAGATGTTGGAAGCCGATGAGCTGGGTCGCGTGGTGAGTATTGATCAGCCGCTCGAAAACGTGGTGGCAGAGGCGCAGGCCTATCTAGTGGAGGGATCGTAATGGCGATTGAAGTCGGGCTGGTAGGCGCGGGGGCCATGGGCGGTGCGATTGGCGCGCGCTTTCTGGAAACGGGATGCCGGTTAACCGTATTCGACCTTGATAAAGCGAAAGTCGCCGAATTGGCAGCGAAGGGGGCTGTTGCTGCGGCTTCTGCCTCTGAGGTTGGTGCGCGATGTGACGTTGTCATCACCTCGCTCAATTCGTCGCGGATCGTGGAGATTGCAGCCTTTGGGGATGGCGGGATCGTCGAGGGCATGAAGCCTGGCGGGTTGATCATCGATATGTCCTCGATTGCGCCAGATGCGACGCGCCAGCTGGCCGAGCGGGCGGCCGAAGCGGGCCTTGCTTGGGTAGATAGTCCGCTCTCTGGTGGCGCGCCCAAGGCGGCGATCGGGCAACTTACGCTAATGCTGGGCGGCAAGGCGGACCATGTCGCGCGGGCGCAGGGCATTTTGGGTCACGTCGCCAGCAACATGACGCATATGGGTGGACCTGGCGCGGGACAGACCACGAAACTGATCAATCAGGTCCTGTGCGGGCTTGGCTTCCTGGCGGTCGCTGAAGCGACGCAGCTGGCGCTCGACGCGGGAGTTGATGCCGAAAAGATCCCGCAGGCGCTGAAGGGCGGGCGGGCTGATAGTGCGCTGCTTCAGGAATATATGCCGCGCTACACCACCAAGGATTACCGGCGCACGGGGCGCATCGATAACATGGTCAAAGACCTCAATATGGTGAACGACCTGTCCCGGATGACCGGGACGTCGATGCCGATGACTGCGCTTTGCACCGAAATCCACCGCATGCTCACCGCCGCAGGGCTGGGCGGCGAGGACGAGGCGGTACTGATGGAATTTTTCAACGGCGCCAAAGAGGAGATTACCCCATGATCACGCGTTTTGCCCTGTTCGAGGGATCGGTGAAGCAGGTTGAGGGCTTCCGTCAGGCTGTTCTCGATCGTCTGGTACCGCTGTGGAAGCAGTTTCCCGGCAACACGGATGTGCGCGTCATGTTCAGTGACGACCGCGACGAAGGGGCGCCGGAGTTTCCGCTGATCCTGGCGGTGAGCTACCCGGATCAGGCCACGATGGAGACCGCGCTCGACAGTCAGGCGCGGCACCAGTCGAAGGATGTTACCGGACAGATCGTCGAAGAGTTCTTTGACGGTCGCATCCACCATCACGTCACCGAACGCCACGAGTTCGTGGCCTAGTCATGGTGGCCCGGGTCACCATGCGCGATGTCGCTCAGGCAGTGGGGGTTTCACCGATGACGGTGAGCCGCGCCCTGCGTGATGACGAAACCGTCAGTGCAAAGACGCGCACGCGCATAAAGGAAACAGCTAGCAGCCTAGGCTATGTCTACGACATCAGTGCCACGGCATTTCGGACGCAAAAAAGCGGTTTCGTGGCGGTTACGCTGCCATCTATCAACAACGCAAACTTTGCCCACACCTATCGCGGACTGAGCGAGGCGATGTCACCCAGCGGCATTCAACTGTTGCTCGGTGCGACGAACTACGAGGTGGCGCGGGAGGAAAACCTCATCCGGCAGCTGCTGGCACGTAATCCAGAGGCGCTGGTCGTGACCGGTGGCCATCATACAGATGCGACGCGGGCGATGATTCAGTCGCGAGGGCTGCCGGTGATCGAAATGTGGGATCTCCCGAAGGATCCTCTGGGACATTCGGTCGGGTTTTCCAACGCGGATGCCATGGTTCCGGTTGTGGAACACTTGGCAGCGCAGGGGCGACAAAAGCTAGCCTTTGTGGGCGCCTCGAATGGCGGTGACGCGCGCGGGCGCGAGCGGCGCGAAGGGGCCGTTCTGGCCGCGCGGCGGCTCGGCTTCCCTGAGATTGACCTGCTGGACGCGGGCCCTGCCCCGGTCTCCATGCGGCAGGGCGCAGGCCTCACGCAGGAATTGGGGCGCGATGTGGCGCGCTATGACGCGATCATGTGCGTTTCGGACCCCGTTGCTTTTGGGGTGCTGAGCGAATGTCGCCGGATGGGGCTGAGCGTGCCCGACGATCTGGCAATCACGGGATTTGGCCATTTTGACGTGGCCGCAATCTCGCATCCGCGGATCACAACCGTGGATGTCAGCGCCGAGAGGATCGGCCAGAATGTAGCCGAGCTACTCGGTCGGCTTTTCGAAGGAGATATGGGCCCGCAGCGGATCGATGTGGGTGCACGCCTGATCCTCGGAGAAACTGGGTGATCGGCTCAGCTGTCTTCGTGTCGCACTGTGGTGCCAGGGATCAGGTGAAAACCGATGTCGCGACAGGCCTGAACCGGTTCGCCGGAGAGCCGCGCCAGCATCATCTCAGCGGCTACCTGGCCGATTTTGAGATGCGGCACATGGCACGAGGTCAGGCGTTTTTGCAGGACCGAAGCGATGGGCAGGTCGCCCCATCCCGCGATGCCGATATCGCCAGGGACATCCATGCCCTTGGAGCTGACATATTGCAGGCCTCCGAAGGCCATGGCGTCGTTTTGGTAGTAGATGCACTCGACACCGGGGCTGCTGAGCAGGAGCTGTTCGGTGCCGTAAAAGCCTGTGTAGTAGGTCGCGGTGTCATGGAGGCAGAGCTGCCGCGTAACGTTGCCACCGCTGCCTTCGACGGCCTTGCAGAACCCGTCGAGGCGCGTGGATGCGGCGTTGGCGGTGTCGTGGGATGTGCCGACATATCCGATCCGCGTGTAGCCGCAGCCAGTCAGGTAGCGGCCCATGTCGAACCCGCTGTCAAAGTGGTTGATGCCGACGCTGATATCGAGCGGGCTGGAGTTCAAATCCCAGATCTCGACGACGGGAATTCCGGCGCCCTTGAGCATCTCGATCGCGCGGGGCGAGTGGTAGCGGCCGGTGAGGATCAGCCCGGCGGGCTGCCAGGAAAGAACCGTTTTAATCCACGCCTCTTCTTCTTCGAGCGTGTGCTGGGTGAGGCCCAGAACGGACTGGTGCCCGAAGGCGCCGAGCTTGCGGTCGATGCCCTCCAGAACCTGCGCGAAGACCTCGTTTCCGAGGTCGGGAATGGAGACGCCGATGAACGTGGAGCTCTGATCCCCGGCGAAAACGGTGGCCAAACGATTCGGCAGGTAGCCCAATTCATCGACCTTCTTCATCACCAGTTCGCGGGTCTTTTCGGAATAGCCGCCATGGCCGCGCAAAACGCGGCTCGCTGTCATTTTCGACACGCCCGCTTCCTTGGCGACCTCAGAAAGGCTTATCTTGCTGTTTTTTCTATCTTTATCTGCCATGCTCGTATCGTTTGATAACTGTTACGTTACGGGTAACTTAGCGCTTGACACAAGCCACTCTCGGAACAGATGTTAGCGTAACGTTACGGGTAACTCAATCGCCCTGACGTGGGAGGAACCAGAATGCAGCACCTGTCCGCAGGCCTCTTCTTTGATGGAATCGACAAACACTTTGGCGGCACTTACGCGCTGAAAGATGTGTCCTTGTCGGTGGGCCGCGGCGAGATTGTGGCGCTCCTCGGAGAGAACGGTGCAGGCAAGTCGACACTGATCAAAGTACTCGGCGGCATTCACACGCCCAACGCAGGCCAGGTCCTTATTGACGGCGAAGTCTACCAGCATCGTCCGGCGGGTTTTGGTGAACGCCAGAAGGTGGCTTTCATCCACCAGGACCTCGGGCTGATCGAGTGGATGACCGTGGCCGAGAACATCGCGCTGGCGCTGGGGTTCTCGCGAAAGAACGGTCTGATCCGTTGGAACGACGTGGAGGCTTTGGCTGCCGAAGCGTTGGCCAAGGTCGATTGCGATTTCGAGCCCACCGCGCGGGTCGAGGACCTCACGCGGACCGAAAAATCGCTCGTTGCCATCGCCCGCGCCCTCGCTGTGGACAGCGAATTTCTGGTGCTGGATGAACCGACCGCGTCGCTACCGGCAGACGAGGTTGAGCGCCTTTTTGCGGCGATCCGTCCGTTACGCGACAAGGGCGTGGGCATGATATATGTCAGCCACCGCCTCGACGAGATTTTCCGCATCGCAGACCGCGTGGCGGTGTTGCGCGACGGGGTAATGGTCGGGGTGCGCGACGTGCAGCACACGACGCCTGAGGAGCTGGTACAGAAAATCGTGGGCCGCAAAACCCGCGAAACCGTCAAATCCACCAAGGAACCTGGCGCGGAGATCCTGAGTCTTGCGAATTTCAGCGCCGGTGGGGTGAGCCCGGTCGACATCTCGCTGCGCCGCGACGAGATTGTCGGATTGGTGGGACTGCGGGGCGCCGGGCATGAGGCGATCTCGCGGGCCCTCTTTGGGCTGACGCCCTTTGAAGGCACGGTAGAGCTCGACGGTGAGACGCCGGATCTTGCGACGCCTCAGCGCGCACTGGCCTCCGGGATCGGGTTGGTTGCCAAGGATCGCACCGAAGAGTCGGTGGCCATGAGCCTGAGCATCCGTGAAAACACATTCCTGAACCCCGAAGGATTTGGGCGAAAGCTCCTCAGTATACTGTCGCCGCGTGATGAGGCCAATCAGGCCGCGATCATCGGGGCAGAACTGGGCCTGTCACCCAACGACCCGAGCCTTGCCATCGAGGCGCTGTCGGGGGGCAACCAGCAGAAGGTCGTCATAGGCCGCTGGCTGGCGACAAAACGCAAGCTCTTGCTCTGCGAGGATCCGACCGCGGGCGTTGATGTCGGCGCAAAGTCCGAGATTTACGCGCTCTTGAACCGTGCGGTGGCCGACGGTGTAGGCATCCTCATCGTCTCTACCGATTTCGAGGAAATCGCCACGATCTGCCACCGGGCGCTGGTCTTTAGCCAAGGCGAGTTGGTGGACGAGCTGTCCGGCACCCGTCTGACCACCGAGAACCTGATCCAGGCGGCCTCTGCCGGGAATATGAACGACCGAAAGGACGCGCAGAATGCAGTCGCTTGAGAGCAGCGCGCTGGAGCCTACCAAGGCGGAACTCAAAGGCCTGAGCTTTGGCAAACGCCTGCTGCGTTTCCTGCCGGTCTATGGGCTCGTGATCCTGACGTTCTTTCTGATCGCGCTCTTTTCGGTGCTGTTGCCCAATACGTTCCCGACGATGCTGAACCTGCGGGCGATTGTGAGCGACAAGGCGATCATCGCGCTTCTATCGCTTGGGGCGATGATCCCCATGGCGGCGGGGCGGATCGACCTCACCGTGGGCTACGGGATCGTGCTCTGGCACATTCTGGCGATCAGTCTGCAGACGATGCTGGGTCTGCCTTGGCCGGTGGCGGTGACGCTAGTTTTGTTGCTGGGCGCCTTCACAGGATTTCTGAATGGTCTCTTGGTCGAAGTGGCCAAGATCGACAGCTTTATCGCGACGCTGGGGACCGGCACGGTGCTATACGCATTGGCGCTATGGCATACGGGCGGGCGCCAGATGGTGGGGCTGTTGCCCGATGGATTCTATGGACTGTCGACGACCTTCGTCTGGGGCCTGCCAATTACCGGCTATTACCTCCTCGCCATCACGCTCGTGATGTGGATCGTGCTCGAATACACGCCTGTGGGCCGTTACCTCTACGCCATCGGCGCGAACCAACGCGCCGCGCAGCTCAACGGTATTCCCACCCGCAAATACGTCATCGGTGCGTTTGTGGCGTCGGGTGCAATGACGGCGCTGGCGGGAGTGCTTCTCGCGGCGAAGCTGCGGATCGGTCAGGCCAGCGTGGGGTTGGAGTTCCTGCTTCCGGCACTGGTGGGGGCGTTCCTCGGCTCTACGACGATCAAACCGGGACGCGTGAACGTCTGGGGCACCATCGTGGGCGTGGTAATCCTGGCCGTAGGCATTTCAGGCATTCAGCAATTTGGCGGTTCCTTCTGGGTCGAGCCGCTTTTCAACGGAGTCACCCTGCTCGTTGCCATTGGCATCGCAGGATACGCGCAGCGCAAAAAAGGTGCAGACAAGCGCTGAGCATCAACATGCAAAGGGAGGAAATCATGAAGAAAGTTATAGGAACGCTGCTCGCGACGACGGTGCTCGCGTCCTCGGCAATCGCTGCCGAATGGGACGGACCGACGGCGGGTCCGGCGGGGGCCGACGGGAAATCGATCGTCGTGCTGGCCGGTGATCTGAAAAACGGCGGCATTCTGGGCGTCACCAACGGTGTTGAAGAAGCTGCCGCGGCCATTGGTTGGGATGTACGCGTCCTCGACGGAGCGGGCTCGATCCAGGGCCGCACGGCGGCCATCGGTCAGGCGCTCGCGTTGCAACCGGATGGGATCATCATCAACGGGTTTGACGCTGTGGAACAGCAAGCCGCGCTCGAGGGCGTGGTGGGCGCAGGCATTCCTATGGTGGCGTGGCATTCCGGTCCCAAGATCGGCTGCGACGCGCCCGGTGGGATTTTCGTCAATGTCTCGACCGACGCGATGACCGTCTCTGAGGTGGCCGCGGAATGGGCCATCGAGGACGCCGCCGCCTCAGGCGAGGAGATCGGCGTCGTGATTTTCACGGACTCCACCTACCAGATCGCCATCGACAAGGCTGACCGTCTGCAAGAGACGGTGGAGGCCGCGGGCGGCAAGGTTCTGGAATATGTCGACACGCCCATCGCGGACACCTCGACGCGGATGGGACCACTGACCACGTCGCTTTTGCAGAAATACGGCGACAGCTGGACCCACGCGCTGGCGATCAACGACCTCTATTTCGACTTCATGGGGCCTTCGCTGGCTGCGGCCGGGCTGTCGCCTGAAAGCGGGCCGCTGGCGGGCTCTGCGGGCGACGGATCCGAGGCGGCGTTCCAGCGGATCCGGTCGGCGGGCTACCAGGCGATCACCGTGGCCGAACCGCTGAACCTGCAAGGCTGGCAGCTGGTGGACGAACTCAACCGTGCGGTTCAGGGCGAGGCGTGCTCTGGCTATGTGACATCGCCGGCGCTGGTGACCCAGGAGGGTCTCGAAAAGCTGGGCGACACCAACGCGTTTGACCCGGATATTCCGTACCGCGAGGCCTATTCGGCCATCTGGGGCGGCTAAAGCCTCCTCCCAGCCTCTCGGCCCGCACGTCTCCCCAGGGCCGGGGGGCAACCAACAGAATTCAAAGGTTCGCACCTTTTTCCGAACATCGGCGTTGTCCGGTGTCCAACCCTTGTTTGTCCGGAGGGCAACAATGACAGACCAACCGCTCGTGACCATGCGCGGCATCACCAAACGCTTTGGCGGGGTGACGGCGCTGCAGAACGTAGACCTGGCCGCCTATGCGGGCGAAGTGCTTGCCATCGTTGGCGACAACGGTGCAGGCAAATCAACGCTGATCAAGGTGCTCACTGGCGTCTACCAACCGACCGAGGGCGAGATCACGCTCGATGGAGAGAAGGTGGAGTTCGCCAACCACGCCGACGCGATCGCGCTAGGCATCGACGCCGTTTACCAGACGCTTGCGCTGGCCGATCATCTGGATCCGGCTGCGAACATGTTTCTGGGCAACGAACTCACGACCTCCTTCATGGGTCTGACGCTCCTCGACAACAAACGCATGCGATCCGAGACCGAGCGCGTGCTGATGGAGCGTCTGGGCGTGCGCCTCAAATCGCTGGATGCCCCGACCGAAAGCCTGTCCGGCGGCCAACGCCAGGCCGTGGCAATCGCCCGCGCGGTCTATTCCGAGAACCTGCGCGTCCTCGTCATGGACGAACCCACCGCCGCGCTGGGTCCGCAGGAGACAGCGAGAACACTGAAACTGATCCAGGCGCTCAAGGCGCAGGGCCTTGCCGTGATCCTGATCAGTCACTCGCTTGATGACGTCTTTGAGGTCGCAGATCGTGTCCATGTACAGCGCCGCGGCCAATGCGTCGGCGTCGTCAACACCGCAACCAGCTCTACCCAGGAGGTCTTGGGCCTCATCGTGGGTGCCGAGGAGGCAGCAGCATGAACACCGCCGTCGCAACACCGACCGGGGAACAAAAGCCGTGGACCGAGCGGCTGGAACCCTACATCGCCATCATTGGCCCCATGGCCATGATCCTGGCGCTGCTGCTCTTCATGGCAGTGGCTGAGCCCACGCGGTATTTCCGCATCAGCAATATCGAGCTGATCCTGAAGGACGCCGCGCTCTATATGCCCATGGCCATGGCGATGACCTTTGTCATCACCCAGCGCGGGATCGACCTTTCGGTCGGTTCGGTGGCTGTTTTGTCTGCCATCTGCATGGCTTTCCTGGTCAAGCAATTCGGCTTTTCAATCTATGTCGGTATTCCCATCGCGATCTCCATTGGGGCGCTCCTGGGTCTGATCAACGGCCTCGTTATCACGCGTTTCAACGTGCCTGATCTCATCGGGACGCTGGCGATGGACCTTGTTTACAAGGGTTTGGCGCTCGTTATGGCCAAAGGCCTCGTCCTCGCGGGGTTCCCGGACATCCTCAAAGCCATCGGGCGCGGTGACACGCCGTTCTTTATCCCGGTGCCTGCCATCATTGGCATGCTGACGATGGTTGCCGGCTACCTGATCCTCAAGCGCACCTATTTCGGCCGCTACACGATTGCCATCGGATCGAGCCCGGAATCGGCGGAGCTGACCGGTATCGGTGTGAACCGCCACAAGGTCTATGCCTACGTGATGTGCGGTGCTTGCGCGGCCCTCGCAGGGCTGATGCTGATGGGCAAACAGAACGCAATTCAAGCCACCATGGCGCCGTTTTTCAACCTCCACGTCATCGCGGCGGTTGTGGTGGGCGGTACGTCACTCTTTGGCGGACGGGCCTCAATGATCGGGTCGTTCTGTGGTGTGCTCTTGCTCGCCATGATGCTGAACGCGCTGGTGACGCTAAGGATCGAATTCTTCTGGCAGCCCGTGGCTTCAGGCATCGTGATCATCAGTTCGGTCGCGCTCTATGCCTGGATGCAGAAGAAAGACCGCGACGGATCGGGGAGCCTTTTTGCAGGTCTTCGAACGGCAGAAGGTCAGAAAATGCTGCGCTTCGCTGCAGCGCTCATCGGTCTGCTGATCGCCTTGTTGGCCATCGGCGGGATCACAGCCGGGGAAACCGTCGCAAGCGGATAACCGGAAAAAATGGAGTTGGCCGACCCGGGGGGTGCATCCCCGGGCCGACCGGGTGGCTCCAATCTCATGCAAAGGGAGGAACCAACATGAGGCTTTTCACAACTACTGCACTGGTGGCAACAGCCGCTTTCACAACGATGGCCGTGGCTGACGGCCATGCCACACTTCCACTGGTGGAATTGCCAGGTATCGAAGACCGCGACTACTGGGTCCCCGGCGAAGTGAACGCCGAGGGCAAGCTCGAGGCGCTTCAGGCGGTTGTGGGTTCGGAGGCCGTTGCCTTCACCGGCACCCTCGACGACCCAGTCCAAATCGCGCTGATCTACCCGTCTTCGGACACGTCGGATTTCTGGGCGCGCAACTACCTCGCCATGACCAAGCGTCTGGACGAGCTGGGCGTTGCTTACGAGACGACCGAGTTCGCCTCGCGTCAGATCGAGCATTCGCTCCAGACCACCTATGCCAACCAGGTCGCGCAGGACGCCGATCTCTATGACTACGTCATTTTCGGGCCCTCCGAGCTTGCCATTCAGGCCGACAATATCTCGAACCTGTCCGGCAATGACGGTTTTAGCACCTATGTCTGGGCGTTCCACACGCCACTGAAGGCAATGGAAAACCAACCTGATGCGTGGTTTGACTTCTCGTCCGCCGCAGGCGCACTGACGATGTGTGATTACATGATCAGCCGTCTGGGCGAAGGCGTCACCATGGCGATGAACCGGGGTATTCCGGGGATCACCGACAACCAGCGTTCTGGTGACTTCAAGGCCTGTGTGGAAGAGAAAGCGGGCTGGAACACGGTCTACGAGCACTACGGCGAGTATCAGCGCGAAGGCGGCTTTGCCGGTACCTCACTGATCTTGCAGGCCTATCAGGAGGCCTCTGTGATCCACAACGCCAACACGGCGATGGCCATGGGGTCGGTCGAGGCCCAGGTGTCTGTGGGCAAACAGAACGACGTGTTCTCCACTGGGTGGGGCGGCACAGGGCTCGAGCTTGACGCGATCCGCGAGGGCAACCTGAACGCCACGCCCATGCGCATGGGTGACGACGTGGGCGCCGCAACGGCTGAGGCGATCAAAGCGGACCTCGAGGGTCGCGCCGATGATCTTCCCTTTGTCTTCCTGGGCCGCATCACGGTGGCCCATGACGAGATGAGCCTCGAGGAGATCGACGCCCTTGAAAAGGAGGCGTTCCGATTCTCTGGTGTTGGCGCGCTTGACCGCTAAACTGAAGACACCGCCGGGGCCCCTGAGAGGGCCTCGGTTCACGACCGAGAGGGACAAGGATGTACGGCGTTATCGAAGGCACAGGCTTTGAGGTCATCGACCCGAGCTTTGAGGCATGTTTCATCGGCCACGCACGTGTCGAGCGCCTTTGGAGCGGCGCGCGGTGGTCCGAGGGCCCCGTTTGGTTCGCCGCTGGACGCTATCTTCTGTGGTCCGACATCCCCAACAACCGCATTCTGCGGTGGGACGATACTGATGGCACTGTGTCGACGTTTCGCCAGCCGTCGAACAACTCGAACGGTCACACGGTGGATCGTCAAGGACGCCTGGTGTCGTGCGAGCACCTCGCCAGGCGGGTCACCCGAACCGAACATGACGGATCGGTCACGGTGATCGCGGACAGTTTTGAGGGTAAACGCCTGAATTCTCCCAACGATGTTGTCGTCAAATCTGATGGATCCATCTGGTTCACAGACCCCTCGTATGGGATCATGATGGACTACGAAGGCGACCGCGCGGTGAGCGAGATTGGTGCCTGCCACGTTTATTGCGTTAGCGCTGAGGGCGACATCCAGATCGCAGCAGACGATTATGTCAAACCGAACGGTCTCGCGTTTTCACCAGACGAATCCGAACTCTTTATCGCCGATACTGGCATCACTCACGATGCCGATGGCCCTCGCCACATTAGGCGCCATGAGGTCGCCGACGGAAAGCTCAACGAAGGTGAAATCTTCGCTGAATGCACGCAGGGCGTCTTCGATGGCTTTCGTTTCGACAATGAAGGTCGCATCTGGACGTCCGCGGCCGATGGCGTCCACTGCTTAGATCAAAATGGCCGCTTGATCGGAAAAATTCACATCCCAGAATTAGTTGCGAACGTCTGCTTTGGCGGTCCGAAACTGAACAGACTTTTTATCTGCGGAACGACCTCGCTCTACTCTGTTTTCCTCAACGTCAACGGCGTTTCCACGGTATGAACCCATGCATCTAGCTGAAACCAAGATACTCACCCACCAAGCGACCCTGGCTATGCTGGGCGCTGCGGTGGACAAAGCAAGCGAGCTGGGCCAACCGCAGTGCATAGTCATCGTCGATGCAAGCGGTGAGACGCTGGCCCAACTTCGTATGACAGGCGCAAAATTCTTAAGCCTGAAAAGCGCGTTAGCTAAAGCCCGAACTGCGGCGTCCATTGGTGCACCGAGCGATAGTATTCCCGAGGAGGTCAGCGTGGCAATTTCTGTTGCGACAGATGGGGCCGTTACAAGACTGCCTGGTGGCTTACCTATTCTTGTTGATGGGGTGCTCGTCGGCGGTATCGGCGTCGGGTCCGGAACTGGCGCACAAGACGTGGAAGTCGCAAAGGCCGCATGCAGCGCTGTACAGCAGGCGTGAGTCCCCAAAACCAATGTGAAGCGTGGCTGGATCAGCACCGTTTCCCCCAACAGTCGTCCATGCAAGTTCTACCAATTGTTGGCCGTGCGACAAATTGAAGGTGTCGGCTTCCGCGAGGAAAGTTCCGATCTATCTTCTGTGAACATTTGATGATTGTGGTGCCCCCAGAGAGACTCGAACTCCCGACCCACTGATTACAAATCAGTTGCTCTACCAGCTGAGCTATAGGGGCACTGTTGTTTTTAAACGATTTTTTCTGAACCGAAGCCACGATACCCAAAAATGGGAAGCAGAAAGGGAAGCAGAAGTTCCGTCATCCAACGGCGGCGGAATGCCTTTTTTGCAACAGAGTGTCAACCATCTTATGCCAGTCTCTTGTAAGTTTTTCGCATCCAAACCCGGAAATTTTTGTGGACCCGAAGACCGGCTTCACGTGCGGGTCCATGCTGGATGCGCTTGATCCCGTCTAGTTCTTGCCCATCAGGCCAGAATTTCCCCAATTCGATCTGCATTCGCGCATCACGAATGAAATCACCATTCGGGTTATCCCCGGCTTGTGCGTGATACATTATGTATTGAGCGAATAGGCCGATATCGCTTTTCTTCATTTCCGAATTCCTTTTTCCTGATCATATACCGCAGTCAATCAGATCACCACTTCCAGTGATTGACCCGATGCATCTTGGCGTTTGCCACCCGTGCGTCTTCCAACAGCTTCCGTCGCATTTCGTCTTCGGGGCTATTACCGCCCATGGTGTCGGCCTTTGGAAGTCGAAGTTTCGGGATCACACCTGTCAGATCACGTTTCCCGCCCTTACGACCCGGCTTCGCCCCGTTCAGCTTGGTCACGTAGTGGTAGCCCAAGTGGTAGGACAAAAGCGGGATCACATTGGTGTCCCGGTGGTGGTCGATTGCGGCGATCAGGTCATCCTTCGACACCCCCACATCCTTCGCCAAGACACCGATCCCGCGCCGTTCGAACGGTCTGGCCAGTATCTTCTTCAGGACCGCATCGTGGTGGTTGCAAGTCTGGTCGGTCATGGTTCGTCTTTCGTGAAGAAAAGGGGGACCGGCGGACAGGCCAAAGCCCACCGACCCCCGACGCTGGATTGGCTGTCCCAGCGCATCACAGCGCGCGGATCGCGGAAAGCGCGTCCACCGCTTGTTTCTGATCTTCGGCGCGGTAGCGTTCGACGCGGCCCTTCTTCTCGACCAGCGACTTCTTCGCCAGTTCCATGGCCTTTTCCGCCTTCTGGCCCAGTTCGAAGGATTTCCAGTGTTCCGGCTTCAGCGTCTTGCGCGCGTCTTCGCGAAGCTTGGCTTGGTCCTTGTCCTTGATGCCCATCAGGTAAGACGGGCTGTTCAGGATCGTGTGGATCGCGACCAGATCGCCTTCCTGTGCGACCTTGGACAGGAACCCTTTCCGCTGTGGTTCGGACAGCGACATCATGTGGTCGCGGACTTGTGCCATCAGGGCCTTGTCGCTGGCCGTCTGGGGGCAGTTCATCGCGGCGTCCATTTCGCCCAACAGGGCCACCATGTGATCGTTATGGCGCTTTATGCGGGCTTCGATTTCAGTGATCGCCTTGTCCAGCTTCGGACCCATGGCGCGGGCTAGTTCGTCATACTGGCCGGGAACCGCAGTCACCTTCCCGTTGTGCATGGCCAGCCGTCCGGTATGGGCCGCGTTCTGGCGAAGCTGGTTTTCGGATGCGATCACCTTGTCTTCACCATCGGCGCATGTGTCCATGACCTTCTGGGCCGCTTCCAGCGTCGATAGGATGTTGGTGGACATCGCTGACCCGATGGGTCCGGCGCTACCCATGGTTTCCGCGTGTGACACGAAGTTCAGGGGGTCGGCCCCCAAGGGCAACCGGGACGCCGGGGGCAAGGCCGCGACCCGCTTCTTCCGCGCGGCGGTGTCGATGGGGGCCTTCGGCGGCGGGGTTGTCATCTGTTCTGGTTCAGTTGCGGTTTGTTCAAGTTCAGTTGTCATTTGCTTTCCTTTCAGGGTTGGGGTGACGATCAGTAATCGCCGGTGATGCGACCATATCGGCCTTTCATGGTCTTCAGTTCACGAATGCCGTAGCCCAGCGCGTCCAAGCCGTGGTCGCAGTCATATTTCGGGTCGATGTCGTTGGGGTTGGATTGCGACCGTGGTGCTTCATTGATCGTTTCGATCAGATACCGGCACTTGGGTGTGAAGAAGATGCCCGGCCCGTCACCAGTCTTCGAGTTGGACAGCAATTGGCGCAAAAGCGCCCACGTGCCGGGACGGTCCTTCCTGCGTGGTTTGTGGGCCGGAATGCCCGCTTCCCGCAGCAACTGGATGACCGTTTCAGACGCGAGGCCACGGGCGTCGTCGTGGATAACCGGCGGAACGGCCTTCAGTTCGTTTTCGACCTTTGCCATGTATTTCAGTTGTTCGGCCCATGCGCTGGGGCTGATCCCGTTGCCCACGGACAAATCAGAGCGGTCCACCACAGTGTCCGTTTCATCAATCGCGATGATCGTCCCAGCGGGGAGGTAAAGGCCGCTGCCGTAGCGAAGTTCCCGGCGTGTCTCCCCCAATAGAACACCAACACAAGGCGCGGCGGTGCCCCAGTCGCAGCCGATCCGGTAGCGATAATGGGCTGCGCTGAATGGCGGCGCTTCCGGCAGGATGTGAACCTGTTCGTCCCAGACATCAGCGAACATGCCGCCGCCCAAGGCCGTCCACTTACCCCAAACCCACGCGTCCACCATGGCGGGGTCGCCGCCCACCGATGCGCTGATCTGGGCCACGTATGCGTCTTGGTCGATGAAAGGATTGTCGTGCAGAGTGGAATGGACATTCACCCACCATTCCCCGTTTTCGGTCTGATACGGCTGCCAGTATGGGGCCTTCGACAGGTGTTCTTTCCACAGGATCGAATGTGCGGCACCACCGGGGTTGGCCGTTCGATGCTTGTGGGCACGTTTGCCCGGTGCAACGCGCAGATTGCTTTCTGCGCGCTTCGCATTCATCCAAGCGGTCTTC
>JBCDKE010000031.1:0-31527 GCA_038747015.1 Pseudomonadota bacterium | reverse complement strand
CATTGGCTTGCCGCGCAGGCGCAGGAACAGGCTTTCCTCATCATCGTTTTTGAAGAACGGCACCGAGGCCGGGGCGATAAGAGGGTCGATCTGTGCGAGCTCGGCCAGGACGACCTCTGTGATGAACGGCAGATCGAGGCTGCGCGCCTCGTTTAAAGGCACCCATTGGAGGTGAGAAAGCTCATCGGAGGCGGCGGAGAAGTCGTCGGGGTCGCCCGCGAGTGCCGACGCAGGGGCGGTGAAAAATCGCGCGTCAAAGCGGCGGGGTCGGCCCGGCGGGGTGATCGCGCGGAAGACAAAGCGCAGCGGCGACGCGTTGGGCCTGAGGCCTCTTGCGGCAAAGCCTGCCCAGTCGTCAGGGGCGTCAGGCCAGTGGGAGGCGGTGCCGAGGGCGAGGCCTGTTTCCTCCCAAAGTTCACGGATCGCGGCGGCAGCGAGGGCATGGGTCAGATCGAAGCTCTCTTCGCACAGCCGGGCGGCGCAGAGATCCTCGATTGCTTGGGCCAAGGGAACTATAGCATCGCCTGCATCCACCGCGCCCCCCGGGAACACAAATTTCGAGGGCATGAAGGCGGCTTTGGCCCCGCGCTGGCCCATGAGCACATGGCGCGCGCCGTCAATGTCGCGCAGCACGATGATCGTGGCCGCGTCGCGTATTGGAGTATCTGTCATAAGGCAAAACCTAGCAGGGAAAACCGCCAAGTAAATTGGTCCAAGGGCGGCAGCTCTGCAACATATGCAGCGACGCATTCTTGAAGAAGAAAGGCCCGGTTGATGCACCGGGCCTTTAAGTTTTGCACGGCCTGAAGGTATTCAGTTTTGCGCGCGCCGTCTCACCAGTGTGAGGCCACCGATAGCCGTAAGAAGCATTAAACCCGCTGCAGGCAACGGCACAGGAGTAATCGTGGCATTCAGTGAATACGTGCGGTCAGTGCTGCCGCCGAACTGGATTGTCGTATTGAGCAGCGTACCGAGGTTCAAAAGGCCGCCATTGTTCGTGTAGAGAACATCGCAATCGAGACCGTTGCACACGTTCGGGCGGCTATCGAGCTCGTAGGATACTTTCGCAGTGCCGAGAAACAGGCCCAAGACATCACCGGTGCTAACCGTGATGTCCGACGCGTAGGTCTGAACGCCGGGCTCGTTATTCGCAGGATTTGCAATACGGGCATCCATGTCGACGAGCGTGTACTCGCCAGCCGTACCGGTCGGCCTTAACAGCAGCAGTGCCAGATCACCGCGGGAGGTGTAAACACTCCATTCAGTGATGGTACCGTCATTGGGGCTAACCACGTCCGTCAGCGCGAGTCCAAAATTGCCAAACGTATCGTAGCGCCCACGCTCTACTGCGTCGTTCCCGACGGTTGCAGCATGCACGGCCGTTGCTGAAAAGTTTAGGATTGCTAGCGCTGCTATGACTAGCGCGCGCACCTGAGTGGACATACCGAACACCTCACCATTTAAAACACAATTTTAACACAATTGCTGATGCAGCATCCTCTCGCGAGGAGCAAGCGCAAAACCAACAATTGGTGAAACTACCGTGGCGGCAGGATTTTAGTCGCGAAAACCGTGCATCTTTCGGGCCCACTGAAACCCTATCATCAGCCCCTTGAAGCGGGGCAGCAGGAATAGCGAGAGCCCTACGCAGGCCACGGCAAAGACTCCAAAAAGCACCCAAGGGTCTGGGCGAAAGTGCACGAAGCCGACATGGAGCGCAGGGGCCATGAGGTGGCCCACGACAATCATGGTCAGCCACGCCGGACCGTCATCAGCGCGTTGGTGGTGCAGTTCGAGCCCGCAATGGGGGCAGGTGTCGGCGACCTTGAGGTAGCCCACGAAAATATTGCCGCGGCCACATTTGGGGCAGCGACGCGCAAAGCCGCGGGCCATCGCTTCGCCTGCGCTGCGCTCTTCTTTGATCGCTGATTGGGCCATGGGGCGAGCCATACGCCCGGCGCCCGAACTGCGAAAGTGAAAAATCTGCGACGGAAAGTCCGTGCCCGCCCGTTTGACCCCATGTCTGAGGCGGAGTTGAGGCCGCCGAGGACGACGAAACCTCGTAACTGACACAGGAAAATAACGATGAACATGACATACATTCTGGCAGGTGCCCTCGCAGTGGCCATGGGCGTGACAGGTGCAACGGCGGATGCCCGTGACCGGGGCGGTCCGGACCGCGAGCGCGCGAGTTTTTCCGAGCTTGACGCAGACGGCAACGGTGAAGTCACTCGGGCGGAAATGGAGGCTTTTGCAGCCGCCCGTTTTGCCGCCGTGGACATCGATGGTGATGGATCGCTGAGTGCAGAAGAGCTGGTCGCGGCCCGTTCCGCCGATAACGCAGATCGCATGGAGCGCCGCATCAATCGTTTCCTCGAGCGCGCCGATGACAACGGCAATGGCAAGCTGGAGCTGGAAGAAATGGGTCCAAGCGAAGAACGCGCCACTGCACGTTTCGAGCGTCTGGACACCGACGGATCGGGCGGCATTTCCGAGGCCGAAATGGAAGCCGCCAAGGAAGGTCGCAAGGGCCGCCGCGACGGTGACGACGGCTAAGCGCAGCGCGTTGGCAACTGGACGGGCTGGCCCCAGTTGGGTTAGGCCCGTCCGCACCCGGGGATGGAGAGATGGCGCTGGATGCAATGTCGGAGGTGAGCGACGAAGCTCTGCTGGTGCTCTACGCCAACGGCGACGCGGCTGCGGCGCGGTCTTTGTCTGTCCGGCTCGTGCCGCGGATCATGGCCCATGCCTACCGGATGTTGGGTGACCGGGCGGAGGCCGAGGATGTGGCGCAAGAGGCGTTGCTGAGGCTCTGGAAAATCGCGCCGGAATGGCGGCAGGGCGAAGCGAAGGTGACGACGTGGCTCTATCGTGTAACGGCCAATCTGTGCACGGACCGGCTGCGAAAGGTCCGTCACAGCGATTTTGAAGACGCGCCAGAGGTGGCCGATGGGGCGCCCTCGGCGGATCAGCTGATGCTCTCCAAGGCGCGAGCTCAGGCATTGGATGACGCGCTGGCGGCGCTGCCGGAGCGTCAGCGACAAGCGGTGGCCCTGCGCCACATAGAGGGGTTGGCCAACCCGGACATTGCCGAGGTTATGGACATCTCGGTTGAGGCCGTTGAAAGTTTGACAGCGCGTGGAAAGCGCGCCCTGGCTGATGCTTTGGGCAAGCGCCGCGCAGAATTGGGGTTCTACGATGGATAGTCGTAAGGAAGACATGGCACTGAGCGACGCCGAGCTCGACCGGCTCTTTGAGGCGTCGGACGCTCAAGCCCCTCTGCCGTCGGGCGATCTGATGGCGCGGATTTTGGCGGATGCCGAAGCGCAGGCGTCAGCGCCCGTAGCGCCGATGCCGGCAAGCGTGGTTCCTGCGCAGAGTTTCCTGAGCCGACTGCGCGAAACCTTGGGCGGATGGGGCGGTGTTTCTGGTCTGGCCGGTGTGGCAGCCGTGGGACTAATCGTGGGGATATTCCCGCCCGTGGCGCTTTCGGATTATGCCGCTTCGGTGTTGGGGACCGACACTTCTGTGACTGACTATTTGCCAGGGCTAGAAGCAGCGCTGGGCGAGGTAGTGATCGATGGCTGATCCAAACGTTCCGCAAACGCCGCGCCGTGGGCTGGGTAGGGCTGGGAAAGTTCTGCTCTATGTGTCGCTGGCGCTGAATTTGGCGGTGGCAGGGCTTGTGGTCGGGGCGGTGGCCCTCGGATCGGATCGCGCCCGGGATAAACGCCCGCCAACGGTGGCCGAAAGCGGCCTGCGACCGATCATGCATGCACTATCTGGCGACGACCGACGCGGTATCGCCCGTCAAATTCGCAGTGAACTGCGTCGCGACGGACGCAGCCGAGAAGAGATGCGCACGCTAATGCAGGAATTCGTCGATGCGCTGGGTTCTGAACCGTATGATCCTACGCGCATTGAAGCGTTGCTTGCGGCTCAGCGATCAGAAGCGAATATTCGCTTGGATTCGGCGGGCCGAGCGCTCTTAGAGCGGGTTAACGCCATGAGCGCCGAAGAACGCATTGGTTTTTCGCAGAGACTCGCTCAGGAGTTGGACAAGCCGCGCGGCCCACGCCCTGGGCAAGGTGGTCCCAGGAAAGACGACTAAGGTCCATTTGTCAGGCGGCCGTTCGGCAGACACGCACCATGTCGCGTCCGGCGGCCTTTGCATCATAAAGAGCATGGTCCGCTTGGGCGATTAGCGACTTTATCGCGTTTTCGGGTTTGCCGGAGCCCGGCGGTGGTGTCGGTGTATGTTGGCCGCCCAACGCGAGACCGACGGACACGGATACTTCGACGCCGCCTGTGGTCTCTTCGCAAGCAAATGGCTCCGCGCGCGTCAGGGCGCAAAGCCGGTTTGCCGCGTGCTGCGCCTGTTCAAGCGTGGTGTCTGGCATCGCCACAAGAAACTCTTCGCCCCCGATACGCGCGATCAAGTCCATAGAGCGCAGATTGCCACTGATACGCACAGCGAATTCCCGCAGGACAGCGTCGCCGACGCTGTGCCCATAGGTGTCATTGATCCGTTTGAAATGATCGAGATCGAGCAGCATGAGCGCAAAGCAGCGTCCCGACCGTTCGGCGCTTTCTGCCATGCGGTTGAGATAAGGCAGGGCATAGCGCCGATTGAACAGACCGGTTAGTGGATCCTTGACGGCGGCCTCCAGCCCCGCCTCCAGGGATCGGCGCAAGGCCTGTTCCTCACTCCGGCGCGTGAGAAGACGATTGAGGCGCAAAGCAGCTTCCCTTGCCTCAAAGCCAGAGGCCATTGCATCGCCTGCCCCGGTGTCGAGGGCAGTGATTGCAAGATGCGCATTTTCGGGCGGCGCCACGGCAAGGATATCGGTGTGACGCATCGAAGGCCGCGACCGAAGCGAGGACACAAAATCCAGCCTCTGGCGTGCTTCTGCGCCGCTGATCGCCACCAGGAGCGCATCTGGCAAGATTTTGCCCGGTGTTTCATTGACGATATCTGACGGGGTCCGGAGCTCAATCTTGTGGGCCAACTCAGCCGACAAGGCCCGTTTCCAATCTTTGCCTTGCGCAGCTGTTTCCGCGATTATCGCGATGCTCGTTGGTGGCATGAAATTTGCTGCGGCCTCAGCAAAACCGAGCGCGGCGGACGTATTGGCCCGCAATTTGAGTTCGTCCTTGGTACTGCGAGCGCGCAAGACATTGCGGATACGTGCAAATAGCGCCTTGTCGTTATAGGGCCGCGAGATCACGTCGCAGAGCCCGGCCTGGAGCATGTGTACACGCTGTTCAGGTTCGTTTTCCGGCACGAGGCCAATCACTGGGGCATCCTGTTCTGAGAGTAGTTCCTGTAGCTCGATCGCATTACCATCGGGGAGCTCTGTTTCGCACAGTATGAGATCCGGGGCTGTGACGGAGATTTCACGCTTGGCTTCGGCTATACTCGCCGCGTCCGTGACCTGGAAATATGCAGCAGCGAGCTTAACCTTGAGGACAATGCGTGTTGTAACAACCGGATCAATGATGAGCACCCGCGCGGTCATTGGTTTCCTCAAACTTAACTTTACCTTCGCGGAAACCATTGGCTCTCAATAGTTAACAAACCCTTTCCAAGTTTATGCTATTCCGCTCTTTAGGCGATGAATTGCCGGTTCCGTCGCGTTAGTTTGGGGAAATGTCTGGGGAAAACTGCCTGATGTCGCAAGAATCTGCCGAAACACTAGCTCTTTCGGTCCTCGCCTGGCTGGCTGCGAATGATGAACTCTTGCCCGTTTTCATGGGGTCTACAGGAACATCGGAGGCAGACCTGCGTTCCCGCGCTGGGGACGCAGAGTTTCTGGGGTCAGTTTTGGATTTTGTCATGATGGATGATTCCTGGATTATGGCGGTCTGCGACGCGCATCGGTGGGAGTACACCGAGATCGCCAGTTCTCGCGCTGCGCTTCCCGGGGGTGAGCAAGTGAACTGGACATAGGGATGATAAAAGCTGTATTATTCGACAAGGATGGAACTCTTTTCGACTTTCAGGCGACATGGGCGGATTGGGCTGCAAATGCTATCGAAGATTTCGCTTCTGGCGACGCTGAAAGAGTTGGGGTCATCGCACAGGCACTGGGCTTCGACATGTCGGGCCGGTTCTTTGATCCAACGAGCCCGGTGATCGCGGGCACGATACAAGAGCAGGCACAATTGCTTGTTCCCCATGTACCAGAATTCTCAAAAGCCGACATCGCGGCCCGTATGGTCGAGTTGGCATCTGATGCACCACAGGTGGAGGCTGTGCCACTTTTCGAGTTCCTCAATGGGTTACGCAGCCGCGCCTACAAATTAGGCGTGGCTACGAACGATGCCGAAAGCTCTGCCCGAGCGCATCTAGGCAAAGCCGGTGTGGTTGAGTTGTTTGATTTCATCGCGGGTTATGACAGCGGCTGGGGCAGCAAGCCCGAGCCGGGCCAATTGCGTGCCTTTGCGGAGGCAGTGGACCTGCCGCCAGAACAGATCGCGATGGTGGGTGACAGCACCCATGATCTGCACGCGGCAAGAGCAGGGGGCATGGCGGCGGTGGGAGTGCTCACCGGCCCAGCCGATGAGGCAACTCTCGCGCCATTTGCAGATGTCGTGTTGCCGTCTATTAGGGACCTGCCTGACTGGCTTGCGACACACCAATGAGGAAAACGACAGGAAACGTCGCCTTCTGACAGGTGATCGCGTCGCCTGCGTATCTAGGTTGGGTCCGCAGGAGGACCGCACCATGTCAGACACAGCCGCCCCAACCCGTCGCCGCAGATCCGGAGGACGTGCGGGCAACAAGCGCGGGTCTGGCCCGGCGGTCCATCAGATGCCCTGGCGGCTCATCGAGAACACGGACCAGCCGACCGAGCCGCTGACCGAAGAAGGCGTTCACGCTATCCATGATGGTGCGATGCGTATCCTGGAAGAGATCGGGATCGAGTTTCTGAACGACGAAGGCCGTGAGATCCTGCGCAAGGCAGGTTGCACTGTCGAAGGCGAGAACGTCCGCATGGGGCGGGATTTCGTGATGGAGATGGTCGGGAGGGCGCCGTCCACTTTCACGCTGACCCCGCGTAATCCGGATCGCACGCTCAAGATTGGCGGCAACACTCTGCTCTTTGGCAACGTGTCTTCGCCGCCGAATTACTGGGATCTGGAAACCGGCAAGACCCCTGGGACGCGTGAACAGTGTCGCAATCTGTTGAAGCTGACGCAGTATTTCAACTGCATCCATTTTGCGGGCGGCTACCCGGTGGAGCCGGTCGACATTCATGCCTCGATCCGACATCTCGATGTGCTCTATGACAAGCTCACGATCTCGGACAAAGTGATGCACGCCTATTCGCTCGGAAAAGAGCGGGTGGAAGACGTCATGGAGATGGTGCGCATCGCAGGTGGGCTGACCGAAGAAGAATTTCGTGCCAGCCCGCGCATGTACACAAACATCAACTCTACCTCGCCGTTGAAGCATGACGAGCCGATGATCGACGGCTGCTTGCGTCTGGCGCGGGCGGGGCAGGCAGTGGTGGTGACGCCGTTTACCCTGGCCGGGGCTATGGCGCCGGTGACGATGTCGGGCGCCGTGGCGCAGTCCATTGCCGAGGCCTTGGCCGCGATTGCGCTTTTCCAATACGAAGCGCCAGGTTGCCCGAGCGTGATCGGTACCTTCACGTCGAACGTGGATATGAAAACAGGCGCGCCGGCCTTCGGGACACCGGAATACATGCGCTCAACCCAGATGACCGGTCAAATGGCACGGTTTTACGGATTGCCGATGCGGTCCTCCGGCGTGTGCGCTGCGAACGTGCCTGACGGTCAGGCCATGTGGGAGACGTCGAACTCGCTCTGGGCCGCAGTGCAGTCGGGAACAAACATGGTCTACCACTCTGCCGGTTGGCTGGAGGGCGGTCTCATCGCAAGCCCGGAAAAGTTCATCATGGATTGCGAAGTGCTCCAGATGATCCAGCGGTATATGGAGCCTGCAACCTGGGCTACTGGCGAGGAAGATATCGCGCTCGACGCGATCAAGGACGTGGGATCGGCAGGGCATTTCTTTGGCGTCCAGCACACGCAGGATCGCTATGAAACCGCGTTCTATCAGCCATTCGTCGCGGATTGGACGAATTACGAGGGCTGGGAAGTGAATGGCGGTGTCTGGACGGCAGAGCGTGCAAACAAGCTCTACAAGGAAATTATCGGTTCCTTCGAAGAGCCCGAACTGGACGTTGCCATCCGCGATGAGTTGGCTGATTTCGTGGCCCGTCGCAAAGCCGAAGGGGGCGCACCGACTGATTTCTAGCGGTCGCTTCAGGACCCCTGTAAAACGCGTAACATTGTCCCTATTGGGGCTTTGTTAACACCCTTATGCGACCAAGCCTCAAAGTTTGAGGATGTCTCATGCATGGTCTGATTAACCGCGCGCTTCAGTGTTTTTTGCGCGATACTTACGGTGCCGAAACCTGGGCCGCGATCATGCAGTCTGCGGATCTCGGATACACGTCATTCGAGTCGATGCTGATCTATGAAGACGAGGTGACCGATCAGATCCTTGAGTTGGCTGAGGACCGGCTGGGAAAGGCGCGCGAAGACCTGCTGGAGGATTTGGGCACCTATTTGGTGAGCCATGAGAACACGCAGGCGCTACGGCGTCTGTTGCGTTTTGGCGGCGACGATTTTCTGGAGTTTTTGCATTCGCTGGACGATCTGCCGGGTCGGGCGAAGCTGGCGGTACCGGATCTCGTGCTGCCCGGTCTGGAACTGCGGGAGGTCGATGACACGACCTTTACCCTGTTTTGTGGCAACGATTATGCGGGCTTTGGCAACGTTATGATGGGGGTGCTCAGGGCGATGGCGGATGACTACGGTGCGCTGGCATTTCTGGAGTTGGAGGGCGGCGAGGAGGCCGCCGATTGCCTGCGCATCATCCTTCTAGACGAGGCCTTTGCCGAGGGTCGCTCGTTTGAACTGGCACGAAAGGCGGGGTGAGCATGCTGGATCAGAGCTTTGATATTCATCCGCTGGATGTGTTGTGCCCGATGCACGTGGAGGTGAGCGGCACAGGTCGCGTCACACACGCCGGCCCGACGCTGGAAAAGCTCGTCGAGGGCGATCTGGTCGGGCAGCGCTTCCTCGAGGTCTTTGAACTTGTGCGGCCCAAGGCGGTGGCAACGATTGAGGACATCCGCGCGCGTCCGGGGATGCCGCTGCATATGCGGCTCAGGGATAGCCACCGCACGCCGGTTAAATGCGTGGCTGTGCCCCATGGGGATGGGGCGCTTATCAACATCGCATTCGGGATATCCATCGTTGACGCAGTGGGGGATTACAGCTTGACTGGGCGCGATTTCGCGCCGACGGACCCCACAATCGAGATGCTCTACCTGGTGGAGGCTAAATCTGCGGCCATGGACGAAAGCCGCGACCTGAACGCGCGTCTGCAAGGAGCCAAAATCGCCGCAGAGGAGCAGGCGTTCACCGATACCCTGACGGGCCTGAAAAACCGGCGGGCAATGGATCACATCATGGGGCGTTATATCGCGCTGGGCGAACGATTTGCCTGCATGCATCTGGACCTCGACTACTTCAAATCGATCAACGACACGCTGGGCCATGCGGCGGGCGATCAGGTTCTGCAGGTTGTGGCGCGTATTCTGGTGGACGAGACCCGTGCCCAGGACACCGTGGCGCGGGTAGGCGGTGATGAGTTCGTGCTGCTGATCCACGAGATGGAAGACCCCGCGAAGTTGGAAAAGATCGCCATGCGCATCATTTCACGGCTGGAAGAACCGATTCCCTGGAACGGGCAGACCTGCCGGATCTCCGGTTCGGCGGGAACGACGCGGTCGAGCCAGTATGAGAAACCCACGATCGAGGACATGCTGCATCATGCGGATGTGGCGCTCTATGCCTCCAAGCGGAATGGTCGGGCACAGCACACCCATTTCACTGAGGACCTGCTAGCGCTGGATACGACACAGCCCACTGGCGAACGCGGGGCCGCGCGCCCTGAGGACTAGCAGCGGACGCTCTGAGGTATCGATCACCTTTGGGTTGGTGGCCACTGGAACCCGCAAGAGTCTTTTAAATTCCACATAGACCGGGCTCGGCGTTAGCGTGGAAGCTTAGCTGTTGTTCGGACACGGCGGCGTCGCAGGCACTAGCCGCGATGTTGCGGCGTAGCTGAATTGCGATGTCACGATCGCGTCTCTCTTAGTCGCACGCGCGATTCCAGCAAGCTGAATTTGAAGCATCGTCTTACAGATCGGGGAAATTCACAGCGATGGCACGCCCTAGGGGAATCGAACCCCTCTTTCCAGGTTGAAAACCTGGCGTCCTAACCGATAGACGAAGGGCGCCCAATCGCTGTGTCGCGGTGTTTAGAAAACATGATCGCGCGGGGCAAGTCGATTCTTGGCATTATTTGCATTCTATCTGCGGCGGTTTCGCGCGGTGGAATGCAGAGGGAACATCGCAGCAAGGCTGTTGGTGTCTTGATGCCGTTGGCGAGGCTCTCAAGGGCGAATACCAGCCTCTATTTTTCGGCGAGGGCAGCGTCGTCGAGCCTGAGCTGCACGCTTTGACGGCCCCGCCATGTATTGATGTCGAGGCGTCCTGCGGCATGGATTCGGCGCCCACCTGCCTCAAGCAGCGTCGGCCCGATTTCGGTCTCGAAGGCGTTGAAGCATATAGCGGGAAGAGTGCCGCCCATCCCGTCCGATAGGGTGAGCCGTAGGTGGGCATCGCCCGCACGTTTGGCAAAACTCACGGTGACGCCCGGAAAGGCGAAGCGCGGGGCGGGTGCGCTGGCGCCGAAGGGGCCTGCGGCCTCCAGTTCTTCGACCAGTTCTAGCGTCGCCGCACCGGGCATGAGCACGCTGTCGCAGCGTAGATCGGCCGCGGCACCGAGGCTGTCCGCGCCTTGCCGAGCGAGCAGGTCCTCGAGACGCGCCATGGCCGGTTCGAGCTGGGCGCGGCTGAGGGAGAGCCCTGCCGCCATGCGATGCCCGCCACCTTTTTCGATCATGCCTTCGGAAGCCAGCCTTTGGATCGCAGCGCCCAGGTCGATGCCAGCGACGGAGCGACCCGATCCTTTGCCCGCGTCGCCGTCGAAGCCAATGACGATGGAGGGTCGGTGGGTGGATTCTTTCATGCGCGAGGCGACGATGCCCACAACGCCGGGGTGCCAGCCATCGCCGGCAGCCCACGCTAGCCCGCCCTCGATGCCGCGCTCTTCTGCCTGAAGGAGGGCTGCGTCTCGTACCGCGGCTTCGACCTCGCGGCGTTCCGTGTTCAGCGTTTCCAGTCGTTCGGCGAGGGCTTCGGCTTCGTTGGAGTCCGCAGTTGCCAGCAACCGCGCGCCCAAATCTGCCGCGCCGATGCGTCCGCCTGCATTGATGCGAGGTCCAAGAACGTAGCCCAAATGATAGGCGCTGGGCGCTGTGTCGAGGCGGGCCTGATCCGCGAGGGCGCGCAGGCCGATGCGATGACGGCCTGCCATGACCTTGAGGCCCTGACGCACGAAGGCGCGGTTCACACCGGTTAGAGGTGCCACATCGGCCACTGTGGCCAGTGCCACGAGGTCGAGAAGCGCCATGAGGTCGGGGCCTTTTTGCCCGGCTTCGCGTAGCTGACGGCCGGCCTCTACCAGCATCAGGAAGACCACGGCGGCGGCGCAAAGATGGCCGAGTACGCCGTCCTCGTCCTGGCGGTTTGGGTTCACGACGGCAAGCGCCTCGGGCAGGGTTTCACCGCCGAGGTGGTGGTCCAGCACAATGACATCGGACCCACGCGCAGCGGCGATGGGCCCGTGGGAGAGCGTCCCGCAGTCGACGCAGATGATTAGATCGTGGTCGCGGGCGAGGGCCGACATGGCGGTCTCGTTGGGGCCGTATCCTTCGTCGATGCGGTCTGGGATGTAGAGCGTGGCTGCATGGCCTTGGGCGCGTAGCCAGGTGATGAGGAGGGCGGCGGAGGATCCCCCATCGACGTCGTAGTCTGCGAAGATCGCGATCCTTTCGCGCTTTTCCACGGCGGTGAGGAAACGGGTGGCGGCGGGTTCCATGTCCCGCATGCTGCGCGGATCAGGGAGGAGATCGCGAATGGAGGGCGCGAGAAAGCTGTCGACCTGCGCTGCATCGACCCCGCGTTGCGCCAAGAGCGTTGCGAGCGCCAAAGGCACGCCGGCCTGTTGTGCCAGCGCCTGAGCGGCGCGCTCGACGGCTTCAGGGGGGCCAACCCAGCGCCGGCCAGAGAGGGACCGGGTCACATTCAGAAAGGCGGGCTGGTCGAGCATGGCACACAGCATATTGGGGGCAGGTTCCGTAGAACCTACCAAATGCCCGGGCCGAGCGGCAAGCGGCCTTTAGCTGATCGGGTTGCGGTAAATCATCCGCCGGACAGAGCCAGTTTTGGAGCGCATGAGGATCGTTTCGGCGGTGAGGTAGCCCACTTCGCGTTTGATCCCGGGCAGGAGGGAGCCGTCGGTGACACCGGTGGCGGCGAAAATCACGTCGCCCATGACCAGTTCGTCGCGGTTGTAGACGCGGTCGAAATCGGTGATCCCGGCCTTGGTAGCGCGGCCGCGTTCGTCGTCGTTACGGAAGGTCAGCCGACCCCACATTTGCCCGCCCATGCATTTCAGCGCGGCAGCGGCCAGCACGCCCTCGGGAGCGCCGCCGAGGCCCATATACATGTCGATGCCGGTGAGTTCGGGTTCGGCGCAGTGCATGACGCCCGCGACGTCGCCGTCAGTGATCAGTCGGATCGCGGCCCCTGTGGCGCGGACCTCGTCGATCATGTCCTGATGGCGTTCGCGGTCCAGGATGCAGACGGTGATGTCCTCGGTCGAGCAGGCCTTGGCGCGGGCCATGCGCTTGACGCGTTCGCCATAGGCCATGTCGAGGGTCACCACGTTGGGCATGAAACCCGGACCGATGGCCAGTTTCTCCATGTAGACATCGGGCGCGTGGAGCATGGAGCCGTGGGGGCCCATGGCAATAACGGTGAGCGCGTTGGGCATGTCCTTGGCGGTGAGCGTCGTGCCCTCGAGCGGGTCGAGGGCGATATCGACCTCAGGTGCGCGGTCGCCACCGCAGCCGACTTCTTCACCGATATAGAGCATCGGTGCCTCGTCGCGTTCGCCTTCGCCGATGACCACGCGGCCTTTGATTTCGAGCTTGTTCAGCTGGTCGCGCATACCGTTAACGGCGGCCTGGTCGGCGGATTTCTCATCGCCGCGGCCAATCCAGTTTGCCGACGCAAGAGCGGCGGCCTCGGATACGCGCGCGAGGCCGAGAGACAGGCTGCGGTCGTGAAATTCTTCGATGTCGGCCATGGCGTGTCCTTTCGGGTCAGACGGATTCGATACGCAGAGTGACTGGCGTGCCGGATACCACATCGGTGGCGGCAAAGCCGTTAAGTGCAGCATCGATATCGGCGCGCGTTGTTTTGTGCGTCACAATAAGCACAGGTGCGGTTTCGGCCTCGTGGCCGTATTGGCGCATACGGTCGATGGAGATCCCGGCCTCGCCGAGGATCGACGCGACTTTGGCCAGCGCACCAGGGCGGTCGAGAAGTTGCAGGCGCAGGTAGTACGGGGCAGGGGTGACTGCCTTGGCGGGCTTTGCTTTTTCCAGGGTTTCGGCCGGTTGGCCAAAGGTCGGCAGGCGGGTGCCGCGGGCGATGTCGAGGATGTCGGACATGACGGCCGATGCGGTCGGCCCTTCGCCAGCGCCAGCGCCGCGCAGAACGATCTGGCCCACGTCGCCGCCCTCGAGGACCACCATGTTGGTTCCGCCGTCCAATTGGCCCAGGGGCGACGTGTCCGGCACGAGGCACGGCGACATGCGCTGTTCTAGGCCGCGCCCGGAAAGCTGCGCCACGCCGAGTAGCTTGATTTTGTAGCCCATATCGGCGGCCTGGCGGATATCTTCGATCGAGACGCGTTCGATGCCTTCGAGTTCCATAGCAGGAAAATCGACCTGGGTGCCAAAGGCGATTGAGGCGAGGATCGACAGTTTGTGGCCGGCGTCGATGCCGCCCACGTCGAGCGTCGGGTCAGCCTCCAGATAGCCAAGCCCGTCAGCCTCGGCGAAGGCTTCGTCGTAGGTTAGCCCGGCGCTTTCCATCCGGGTGAGGATGTAATTGCAGGTGCCGTTCATGACGCCCATGACGCGGGTGACCTCGTTCCCGGCGAGGCCTTCGGTCAGGGCTTTGATCACGGGGATGCCGCCTGCGACGGCGGCCTCGTGGCGGAGAACACGACCTGCGGATTCAGCGGCGAGGGCAAGTGCCTGGCCATTGATGGCGAGCATGGCTTTGTTGGCTGTGACCACGTCGTTGCCAGCGGCCAGCGCGGCCTCGGTGGCGGCCTTGGCAGGGCCGTCTGCACCACCCATGAGTTCGACAAAAACGTCGATATCATCGCGCGCGGCCATGGCCACGGGGTCATCGGCCCATTCGTAGCCCGAGATGTTCACGCCGCGATCCTTGTCGCGGGAACGGGCAGACACCGCCACGATTTTTACTTCGCGGCCTGTGCGCGCCTGGATCAAGCCGGCGTTCTGGCGGATCATTTTGATGACGCCAACGCCGACGGTCCCGAGACCTGCGATGGCGATGCGAAGCGGCTGTGTCATGATGGGGCCTCCGTAGTCGGTTTCCCTTTATGACGGGGAGGCAGGAGGTGCAATCAGAGGGTGGGCCTAACCCGGAGTTTCGCTAAGGCGCGTGCGTTCGTTGCCCGAAATTACCGGGCCTCGAAGGGTGTCCGCGCGGCTGCGCAGGCTCTCGACGCGTGCTGCTATCGGGTCTTCGGTATCGAGGATGGCGGGAGTGCCCAAGGCGTCCAATTCGTCGATCGTTAGAAAGTCGACATAGGGCGCGGTTTCGGCCACGGCTGACACGCGCTCTCCCACCTCGGGGAACTCGGAACAGGCGGGCAAGAGTATCAGGATCAGAAACCGCTTCATGGAGGTTATTTTAGGCGCTGGTCCAGAGCCCGACAAGCGGGACTATGATTTGAACAGGTGTTCAGTTAACACGGAATGATGGCACGTAAGACCGGATCGCACTCTGACATCACCGGCCCGCGCATCCAATCGGCGGCGTTAGAGCTGTTCGCGCGTCACGGATACGCGGCAGTCTCTATGCGCCAGATAGCGGCCGAGGTTGGCGTGCAGGCGGGGGCGCTTTACAACTACGTGCCGCACAAACAGGCGCTTTTGTTCGAGTTGATGCGTGGGCACATGGAGGCCTTGTTGACGGCTTCGGAAAATTTGGGCGGCGGTACGCCTGGGCAGGCTTTGGATGAGTTTGTGCGTTTCCATATTGCCTACCATCTCGAGCGAGTAGATTTGGTATTTCTATCCTATATGGAATTGCGTGCACTGGAGCCGGAGAATTTCACACAAATCGAGGCGTTACGACGGTCTTACGAGGACAAGCTTGAAGCGATTTTGCGGGCGGGGCAGGGCGGTGCCTTTGTGGTCGAGGATACCAAGCTGACGACCATGGCATTGATTGCAATGCTCACGGGGGTCACCAACTGGTTCCGTGCCGAAGGCCGATTGAGCCCCGATGCCGTGGCCGAAAACTACGTAGCCATGGCGCGTCGTTTGGTGGGCGCCCGCGCCTAATGCGCGGGCTTGATGAAGGTGCCGTTGCGCAGGTCGGTCATGGCCTGCAGCAGTTCATCGCGTGTGTTCATCACGATAGGTCCATGCCATGCCACCGGTTCTGCGATGGGCGCGCCTGAGATCAGGAGAAAGCGGATGCCTTGCTCGCCGGCCTGTACCGTTACCTCGTCGCCGGTGCCAAAACGGATCAGCGTGCGGTCGCCTGACAGGTCGCGGATATTGACCTCTTCACCGGCGACCTCTTTCTCAAGGAGCACACCTTGAGGAGCGGACGCATCCGAGAAATAGCCCGCGCCATCAAAGACATAGGCGAAGGCGCGCCGGTACGTGTCGATCTTGAAGGTCTTCTTCACGCCTGCGGGCACGAAGACGTCGAGATACTGAGGATCGGCGGCGATGCCATCCACGGGGCCGGTTTTGCCCCAGAATTCACCAACGATGACCTTAACACGTGTGCCGTCATCATCGATGATTTCAGGGATCTCGGTGCCTTTGACATCCTGATAGCGCGGCGCTGTCATCTTCAGCGCTGAGGGCAGGTTGCCCCAGAGCTGGAAGCCGTGCATCTGGCCGCGCGCGTTCCCGTGGGGCATTTCCTGGTGGAGGATGCCTGAGCCAGCTGTCATCCACTGCACGTCGCCTGCGCCCAGAGTGCCGGCATTGCCCAAGCTGTCGCCGTGGTCGACGGTGCCTTCGAGCACATAGGTGATCGTTTCGATCCCGCGATGGGGATGCCAGGGGAAGCCTGCCTCGAAGTCCTCGGGACGTTCGTTGCGGAAGTCATCGAAGAGCAGGAATGGATCGAGTTCAGAGGGATCTTGGAAGCCGAAAGCGCGGTGCAGTTTGACGCCGGCGCCTTCCATGGTCGGAGTGGCGCGGCGGGCTTCGAGTGTGGGTCGGAGGGACATGGGTTTCTCCTGCCTTTTGTCTGACCGATAGCTAGGGTGCTGTTGATCAGACGTCACCCTGCGCGGATAGCGGTCGATGGTGCGTAAGCGCTCAGTGCTTTTTGGGGCTGGACAGTTTTGAGCGCCGCGCGGAATGTCGCGCCAAGACTTGGGAAAGGGACTTCCATGAAAATCGGGTTCATCGGCTTGGGCAATGTGGGCGGCAAGCTTTCGGGCAGTTTGGTGCGTAACGGCGTGGACGTCAGTGTCCATGACCTTGATGCCGAACTGGTGGCCAAGTTCGTCGCTTTGGGCGCGCGCGATGGCGGCGGCCCGGCGGCCTTGATGCGGGATTGCGATGCGGTGGTGACCTGCCTGCCGAGCCCAGCTGCGTCGGACGCGGTAATGCAGGAAATGTTGCCCGAGGTTGGCCCCGGCAAAATCTGGATGGAGATGTCGACCACGGATGAGGCCGAGGTAAAGCGGCTGGGGGCCGCTGTAATCGCGGCGGGCGGTGAGGCCGTGGATTGCCCTGTCTCAGGTGGCTGTCACCGGGCGGCGACGGGCAATATCTCGATCTTTGCGGGCTGCGAGCGGGCGACATTTGAGCGTATCCTGCCTCTCCTGACCGTCATGGGGCGGCGGGTTCTGCATACCGGCGAGTTGGGATCGGCGTCGGTGTTGAAGGTGATCACGAACTACCTCGCCACCGCCAACCTGGTGAGCTGCGCCGAAGCGCTGACCGTAGCGAAGGGGGCGGGGATGGACCTGGGTACGGCCTATGAGGCGATCCGGATTTCGTCGGGGACGTCATTTGTGCACGAGACCGAGAGCCAGGTGATCCTGAACGGGTCGCGGGATATCTCTTTCACCATGGATCTGGTGGCCAAGGATATTGGGCTCTTCCAAGAGGTCGCGGATCGCGCGGGCGTGCCGGTGGAGTTGAACCCTGAGTTGATCCGCATCTTCAATGACGGGATCGACCGCTTTGGCCCGCGTGAATTGAGCCCAAACATCATCAAGCGGCTGGAAGAGGCCACGGGACTCGATATCCGTGCGCCAGGATTCCCGCCGGAGATGGAGGATGATGAACCCGAAGAAGCCGGTGCAGAGGTTGTCGTCGCGCGATGAGCGATGAAGTGATCGCTGTCCTTGCTGCGTCCGCGCCACGACGCGCCTTTGCGTGCGGGGTGCTGGGTGTTCTCGGCGTTATGTTGATTTGGCTTGCCAGCCTGACGCTGGCCGCAACGATCTGGGCGGTGGTTCTGTTTGCAGCTGGGATCGGCGTTATGTGGATGGCCTGGTGGCAGTATCAGGTGACGTCGAACGTTCTGGAGCTGACCGAGACCGAGCTGCGCACGGAGGGCGGCTTTATTTTGGCCAAGGTGGACGACGTCGTGTCGGTAGAGCGCGGAGCGCTGGCGTTCAAGCCGTCACAAGGGTTCCTGCTGAGGACGCGAACTGCGGCGGAGCGCGCCTGGGCACCGGGGCTCTACTGGCGATTTGGGAAATCCGTCGGAGTCGGCGGCGTCACCAGCGCGGGGCAGGGTAAATTCATGGCCGAGATGCTGCAGCAAATGGTTGTCGCCCGCGAAGACGGATGATCTGGATCTAGCCTTCTAGCCCGTGCAGGTCCAAGTATCTTGGCCTTGCCAAGTGATCTGGTTGGTGAAACGCGGGCGGGTGAAAATCCAATAGTCGAAGAGCTGGTCGTCGAGCCCGATGTTCAGCAGCGGCGAGTATTCCATGAAGGTCTCGACCAAGATGACTTGGTCGCCTTCGGGGAAGTCTGGCAGACGGTGCGCGTTGTTGTTGAGAGTCTGGTCAGTGTGCGGTGGATACGTGTCATCGCGTGGTCCAGTACTACGCGACCAAGCGAGGTGGTAATCCTCATCCGTTTCGTCAAAGCAAACGATTGTAACCCGCTGGGTGATGCCGGACGGAGAACTGGTCATGAAGTTCATGAGCTGGAGCATGGAGTCTAGGTAGGTCTGGTTGAGACCCTGCTCTTCACGAGAAATGGCGTCAGCGATCGCATAGGTGCTGCGCAGTCCGTCGAGCTGCTTTTTATAGGCGTCATAGATCACGTAGGTCCCGACATAGGCCCACATCAAAAGCGGCATCAACAAAACCGCTTCGATGGATGCCACACCGGTTTGGTCATGAATGAAGGCGCGGAGGCGCTTTAGAGGGGATTTGAATGTCGCCATTTCGGTTACCCGCTCGGTTCGGACACGTAGATGGACGTCGAAACGACGGAGTACTCGCCGTATTCGTCGATAATCGCCGAACCCATGATTGCAGTGCGGAAGAGGGGGGTGAACTTCACGCAGGCCCGCAGGAACATGATCTGGTTGTCCGACCCGGTCTCGTAAGCCTCGGCGGGCTGAACCGCGAGTGAGCGGTTCACGCAGTCCGGTTTGGAATCAAGCACCAGGGTACCGCGAGGGTCCTGCATTTCCATCTCGAGTTTCAGCGCGTTTTCACAGTCGTCGATGACGCCCGCACCGTCGCAAATCAGGTCTTTGAGTTCGACGTAGTCAGGTGGATCGCCTGTATTCAGGCGCACGTAGCGCACAGCCATGTCCATGCCGCGATCCAAAAGGACCTGGCGCAGGGAAATGAACCCGGTTTCAAAAGCGGCTACCAAAAGCATCACGTAGAGCGGCACCACGATCACGAAGTCAAACGTGGCCGCCCCGCGTTGATCCTGACGGAAGCGCCTGAACACTGAAGCAGCGCTTCTGATCATTGGATCAGCCTCAAGTGGTTGATTTGGCTAGCGATTGAGCGGAATGCTGATTCCAGATTGTCGCCGGCCACGTCGTAGTAGTGACCACTGGTAGAAGCGCAGTAGCGCATCACGGTTTCAGCATCTGCCGGCGCCTCAAAAGCGATCGTGAAGATGATCACGTTCTCTTCCTTGACCTCGTCACAGATTGCTTCCAACCGGTCGTCAACCTGACCATAGCTGTCATGAAGCTCTGCCGGATAGCGCAGGTCGTAGTAGTCCTGCGGGATTGCGCCACTCCAGTAGTACTGGTCGTCACTCCAAGAGTAGTCCCAGGAGCCATCTGGATCAGAATAGTAGTAAAAGTATGTCGCTGCATCGACAGTCCAGAATCGAGTCCAGACCTCCTGGTAGGTTAGCCGAACGAGGTCGTTCGGGCGCCAGGAGTGACGCATCCATTCATCATCACTCGTGTACCAAGGGTTTCTTGGCCGATACCACCGCTCATCCCAGTTATTATCAGGAAAACGGATATAGTAGCCGTCGAACTCGTTGTCCGCGCCCATGGACTCGGAATACCAGATCGGTGACTTGGCGGCGTTTATGCCGTCAGTCGACTTGTACTCTGCGGGTAGATCCCACTGTTCAGTGTTGGCACCGTCGGTCATGAGGACGATGACTTTCATCGTCCCTTCAACGCCGTAATCGCGTGGCCATCCGTTGATGATCGATGCGCGCTCGTCTGTGTCGACCATATCGTTGACGATTGTGCGCATTTCTGGGTCCAGCAAAGCGGAGGCCCATTTCACACCGTTGTCGATGCCCGTCCAACCGCCAGCGCTGAGGCCGGTGATGTGTGTTTCCAGAGCTGTCTGATCCGTTTCGAACGGTAGAATGGCGTGTGCCGGACGGTCTGGGCACCACGAATGCCATTCTGGGTTGGGTGCATTATAGTTGTTCTGCGACTCGGCAAAGTGCCCCACCCGTTCTATGAGGCCCGTGCGCGAGATCGAGCGTTGCTCAAAGTCGTCATCATAGAACCGGATGCAGTGGCTTTCTTCATGCCAGTCGGTGACATTAAAGTACTCAAGGAAGCCTTCACCCGCATTCACCGTGGCGTTGTAGGGCACGATGGAAATCATGGTTATACCAGACTCTTCGGTCTGCTCGTTGATCACGGAGTCAAAGAAGGTCTCAGCCGCCGTCTTAAGATTGTCGATCTTGTAGGCAGTGTAATCGGAATTCCACCAGCCCATGGACCCCGAGATGTCCACAACCAAGGAAATTTCAATATCTGTCACTTGCTCTGTCGCGCCACCAGAGCCGTCGGCGGAAAGGCTTTCGACGCCGGCCAGATGCATGAACAGCGTGTTCACGTCCGCTTTGGTCTTTGCGGTCACGGTTCGGGCGTTGAGCCCTTGGTCAACCGTTACCTCGACCAGATACTCTCTGAAGCCGGACTTGTCGAAGTAGTCTTCAACTACTTCTTGGGGGGTGCCCGCATTGTCGAGATCGGCCGCGGCTAGCACCGCGCGGTCGAGGGTTTGCTGAATTTTGATGCGTTGGTTTTCGGCGCGTACGACGTCGACAGCCAGGCCGCCAAACATGAGCATGAGCACGAATATGATGATAGCAAAGACGAACGCCGCACCATTTTGGTCGCGGCCGAATTTGCCCAACTTCGCTTTTGTCAGTGCCTGCGCCAACTCAAATTTCTGGCGCAGTCGTATTTTTGGCGCATTAACCATGTCACACCCCTCCGTCGCGGATTCCACCCATCGCTCCAATTTCCGTGTGACGTTGGTTAGAGGCGCAAATGGGGCGAAAATGAGGTTTTTCGCTTAGTTCCGGCGGTTTATGGTCCGCACTGGACCGTACCTCGCACCAGTTCACGGCTGCGCGCTTTATTGTTGCGAGTATCGAAACTGCTCGATTCATAGGCAAAATTGCATAAGGTGACCTTGGGGCATGACGACCGTGCCCGGCACACGAAAGGAAGAGGTCCATGGCATCCGCACATGCAGGCGAACCGACATTCAGAGAAAGCGTGGACTTGATGTTCACCAGGGCGGTCAAACTGATGGATTTGCCCCCTGGGCTGGAGGAAAAGATCCGGGTTTGTAACTCGACCTATACGGTGCGCTTTGGTGTTAAGCTTCGGGGCGAGATCAGGACTTTTACCGGCTACCGCGCGGTGCATTCCGAGCACATGGAACCAGTGAAGGGTGGCATTCGCTACGCGATGAGCGTCAACCAGGATGAGGTAGAGGCGCTGGCAGCGCTGATGACCTATAAATGCGCTCTGGTGGATGCGCCTTACGGAGGCTCAAAAGGCGGTCTTTGCATCGATCCGCGTGAGTACAACGAAGAGGAAATGGAGCGCATCACGCGCCGCTTTGCCTATGAGCTGATCAAGCGTGACCTGATCAACCCGTCCCAGAACGTCCCTGCGCCTGACATGGGTACCGGTGAGCGCGAAATGGCGTGGATGTCGGACCAGTATCAGCGAATGAATACCACCGATATCAACGGTCGCGCATGCGTCACCGGCAAGCCTGTAAATGCCGGTGGTATTCAGGGTCGTACCGAAGCCACGGGCCGCGGTATTCAATACGCGCTACAGGAATTCTTCCGTCACCCGGAGGACGTTAAGGCCGCAGGGTTGAGCGGCACGCTAGATGGCAAATCCGTCGTTGTGCAGGGGCTTGGGAATGTGGGCTATCACGCGGCACTTTTCCTCAGCACTGAGGATGGCGCTCGCGTCACTGGTGTAATCGAGAGGGACGGGGCCGTTACCAATCCCGACGGCATAGACATTGATGCGCTCAGGACCTGGATCGGCGAAACCGGCGGCGTCAAAGGCTTCCCCGGTGGCAGCTACGAGGCCGACGGTGCGTCGGTGCTCGAAAATGCCTGCGACGTGCTAATTCCCGCGGCACTCGAAGGCGTCATCCATCTGGGTAACGCCGCGCGGATCAAGGCCCCCTTGATCATTGAGGCCGCGAACGGCCCGGTAACTGCGGGTGCTGACGAAATTCTGCGCGAAAAAGGGACTGTGATCATCCCCGATATGTATGCCAATGCCGGTGGCGTGACGGTATCGTATTTCGAGTGGGTCAAGAATCTGAGCCACATCCGGTTTGGCCGCATGCAACGTCGTCAGGAAGAGACTCGCCATCAACTGATCGTCGATGAGCTGGAGCGGATTTCCAAAGACAGCTCGATCAACTGGACGCTGTCGAGCGGGTTCAAAGAGAAGTACCTGAAGGGCGCGGGCGAGCTGGAGCTGGTGCGATCGGGTCTCGATGACACGATGCGCCAAGCCTATCAGGACATGGCCGAGGTTTGGCGTGCCCGAGACGATATCCCGGACCTGCGGACGGCGGCTTATTTGGTGTCTATCGGCAAGGTTGCAAAAGCCTACGAGGCAAAGGGTTTGTGACGCTTCTTTAGCGGGTCGGCGCAAAAACGACGCGGGATGTCGCGAAGGGTCTTGGCGGCGCGCGCCGGATGGCGTCTGGTGCGCGTCAGGGAGATCTGGACGACATGCGCTTTTCCGCCTGGCAAATTCTGAAGCAGGGCCTGACTGGCAATAAGGGGTGGACGCCGCATTGGCGCAGCCCCGAGCCGAAACCGGCCTATGACGTCATCATCGTTGGGGGCGGAGGTCATGGTCTGGCCACCGCTTTCTATCTGTCTTCGGTTTACGGGATCACCAATGTGGCGGTCCTTGAAAAGGGGTACATTGGCGGCGGCAATGTGGGGCGCAATACGACGATCGTGCGTGCCAACTATATGCTGCCGGGTAACTCCGAGTTCTACTCGCACTCGCTGAAGCTCTGGGAGCGGATGGAGGCCGATACAAATTTCAACGCGATGCATTCCCAGCGGGGGATCATCAATCTGTTCCATTCGGACGGGCAGCGGGACGCCTATGCGCGGCGCGGCAATCAGATGCTGAGCCAGGGCGACGACGCCGAGCTGCTTGATACGGCCGGCGTGCGGGAAAAGCTGCCCTATCTCGATTTTGAGCAGACCCGTTTTCCGATCTATGGCGGGCTTTATCACGCACGGGGCGGCACGGCGCGCCATGATGCGGTGGCTTGGGGTTTTGCGCGCGGCGCGGATATGCGCGGCGTGGATATCATCCAGAATTGCGAAGTCACCGGTATTGATATCGAGGCCGGCAAGGTCACGGGGGTTCAGACCTCGCGCGGACCGATCAAGGCCAAGCAGGTGGCGCTGATCACTGCCGGCAGGTCATCGCAAACGGCGGCCATGGCAGGGATGACTATCCCGGTGGAAAGCCATGTTTTGCAGGCCTTTGTGAGCGAGGGGCTCAAGCCCTGTATCGATCACGTGGTGACCTACGGGATGGGGCATTTCTATATCAGCCAGTCCGACAAGGGCGGGCTCGTCTTTGGCGGCGATCTGGATTTCTACGCCTCTTATGCCTCCCGCGGGAACCTGCCCATGGTCGAGCACGTGCTGGAGGCGGGGATGACGCTGATGCCGATGATCGGGAAGGCCAAGATGCTGCGCAGCTGGGGCGGGATCATGGACATGACGCCTGACGGGTCGCCGATCATCGATAAAACCCATATCGATGGTCTGATCCTGAATTGTGGCTGGTGTTACGGCGGCTTCAAGGCGGTTCCCGGATCGGGCTATTCAACCGCGCATCTATTGGCGACCGGGCAGCCGCATGAGCCCGCGGCGCGGTTTAGGTTGGACCGGTTCCGCACGGGTCAAGGCCTGATGGACGAGGAGGGGACCGGTGCCCAGCATAACCTGCATTAAGATGCCGGACGACGCTCTTGGCTTGCGCCAATTCGCCCCGCCCACCATCCCTTTTGGAGGCGCGCTGTGAAGATACCTTGTCCGATATGCGGTGAGCGTGATGTCCGCGAGTTTTCGTATCTGGGTCATGCATCGATCCTGAACCGGCCGGATCCCGACGCTAGCGACGTTGTTTGGGATGACTACCTCCACAACCGCGAGAACGCTGCGGGCGTCGTCGAAGAGCTCTGGTATCATGAGGCCGGATGCGGGGCCTATATCATAGTCACTCGAAACACGGTGACGCACGAGATCCTGGACTCCAGGCTGGCCCGCGAGGTGCGCCATGCGAGTTGAAGGAAAGGGCCGTATCGACCGATCGCAGCCGGTGTCATTCCGCTTTGATGGGCAGAGCTATCAGGGGTTCAAGGGTGACACGCTCGCCTCGGCTTTGTTGGCAAATGGCGTGAGGCTCATGGGGCGCTCGTTCAAATACCACCGCCCGCGCGGGGTTCTGACGGCGGGTTCAGAGGAGCCCAATGCGTTGATGACCGTGGGTGAGGGCGCCTTTGCCGAGCCCAATATCCGCGCCACGATGCAGGAGCTCTATGACGGGCTTGTTGCGGAGCCGCAGAACGCGTGGCCGTCGCTGAGCCGGGATATCCTGGGGCTGAATGATCTGCTGTCGCCGTTTCTGAGCGCAGGGTTCTACTACAAGACCTTCATGTGGCCGAAGTCCTTTTGGGAGGGCCTCTATGAGCCGTTTATTCGGCGTGCTGCTGGGCTTGGCGCGCTGAGCGGGGAGGCGAACCCGTCTACCTATGTTCGCGCCTTTGCGCATTGCGATGTCTTGGTGATCGGGGCAGGCCCTGCCGGTTTGCGTGCGGCACGTGTGGCGGCAGAGGCAGGGCTCGACGTTATCCTGGCTGACGAGAGCTGGGAAATGGGCGGGCGTCTGCTGTCCGAGACGGAGTTGGTGGGTGGCCAACCGGGAGAGGGCTGGGCGGCGGGTGAGGTTGCAGCCCTGGAAGCGCTGGGCGTTCGGCTGATGCCGCGCACCACGGTGACGGGCGCCTATGACGGCGGTATTTTCGGCGCGCTGGAGAAGCGCGGGCATCATTTGCCCCACGATGCAGAAAAGCCGTTGGAGTGTTTCTGGCGTATTGCCACAAAGCGCGCTATCCTTTGCGCGGGCGCTTTGGAGAGGCCCATCGCATTTCCCATGAACGATCGTCCTGGCGTGATGACTGCGGGTGCCGTGCGGAGCTATCTCAACCGTTTTGGCGTGGCACCGGGGCAGCGCGTGGCGGTCTTTGGCAACAACGACAGCGCGCATCAGACGGCGCGCGATCTGATCGAGGCTGGAGTGAAAGTCACCGCCGTGATCGACAGCCGCGCGGAGGCAGAGGTCGATGTCGATGCGCCGGTGATTACCGGCGGGCGTGTGGTCGGGACCAAGGGGAGACTGGGTCTGGAGCAGATCACCGTCGAGGAAAACGGCAGCACGCGGCCTCTGTTGGCTGACTGCTTGGCCGTTTCCGGCGGGTGGAACCCGAGCGTGCACCTGACGTGCCACATGAATGGTCGTCCGGTCTGGGAGCCGTCGATTGCGTCCTTCGAGCCTGCGGATAGTGCTGTCCCCGGCCTCAGCGTCGCGGGGAGCGCGGCGGGGATTATGGACACGTCAGGATGCCTCGTCTCAGGCGCGAGTGTTGCCGCGGCGGTGGCTAAGGAGCTGGGTGCGTCTGCGAAGGCAGGCAAAGCACCGGCCGCGGACGCGTCGCCCTATCGGATCGAGCCTCTATGGCAGGTGCCGGGCAAAGGCCGCGCGTGGCTCGATTTCCAGAATGATGTGACCACCAAGGACGTTAAGCAAGCGGCGGCGGAGAACTACCAGAGCGTCGAGCACATGAAGCGCTATACCACGCAGGGCATGGCGACCGATCAGGGTAAGAACTCCAATGTTGCGGCTTTGGCGATCTTGGCTGATGCCACCGGGCGCGGGATCCCTGAGACGGGGACGACGACATTCCGTCCTCCTTATTCGCCGGTAGCCATTGCCGCGCTGGGGGCAGGCGCGCAGGGCGATGGATTTGCGCCGCAGCGCTTTACGACGTCCCACGAGGCGACGGCGCGGCGCGGCGCGCCGATGATCGAGGCGGGGCTGTGGTACCGGCCGTCCTACTTCCCCGAAAAGGGAGAAACCCACTGGCGCGAGAGCTGCGACCGGGAAGTTGGTTGGGTGCGGAGTGCCGTGGGCGTTTGTGACGTGAGCACGCTGGGCAAGATCGACATTCAGGGACCGGACGCGGGAGAGTTCCTCGACCTCGTCTATTCGAACATGTTTTCGACCCTGAAGGTCGGCAAAGTCCGGTACGGGCTGATGCTGCGTGAAGACGGCCATGTCATGGATGACGGGACTACCGCGCGCCTGAGTGACAATCACTACGTGATGACGACGACCACTGCCGCCGCCGGGCAGGTGATGAAGCACCTCGATTTCGTGCAGCAGTGCCTGCGGTCCGATCTCGATGTGAGCTTTATCTCGGTCACCGAACAGTGGGCGCAGTTTGCAGTGGCGGGGCCGAAGTCTCGTGAGTTTCTGAATGGCATTCTCGACACCCCCATCGGCGACGAGACCTGGCCCTACATGAGCTGCGGCGAGATTGGTGTTGCAGGCGTTTCGGGGCGGCTCTTCCGCATCTCGTTCTCGGGCGAGCATGCTTATGAGGTGTCGGTCCCCGCGCGCTATGGTGACAGTCTTTTCCGGCTGCTCGTGGCGCAGGCGGAGGCGCTGGGCGGCGGGGCTTACGGTATGGAAGCGCTCAACGTCATGCGCATTGAGAAGGGCTTTATCACCCATGCGGAAATTCATGGGCGCACTACAGCCTTTGACATTGGCATGGGGCGGATGGTGTCGGCCAAAAAGGACTGCGTCGGCAAGACGATGGCAGCGCGTCCGGGGCTGGTGGACGAAGCCCGCGAACAACTGGTTGGTCTGAAACCGGTGGACCCTGCTTCGAAGCTGAGTGCGGGTGGCCATGTCTATGACAAGGGCGCGGAGCCCGCGGCAAAGAACGATCAGGGCTACTGCACGTCGGTGGCATATTCGCCGAGCCTGAGCCACGATATCGGGCTGGGGTTCGTAAAAGGCGGGCGCACGCGGATGGGCGAGGTAATGCGGTTCTGGGACGGGCTTCGGGGGACAAGTTTCGAGGTAGAGCTCTGTTCGCCAGTCTTCCTGGACCCTGAGGGGGAGAAGCTGCGTGGTTAAGCTGATTGCAAAATCGCCCGCCGCGGGCCTTCTTCCGCTGGAGGGAGACGGCGTCACGGTTGAGGAAGCGCCATTCGAGGAATTGACGTCGATCGCTCCATGGGGCGATGGGCTGTCGAAGGCGCTGAAAGACGCCCATGGTATGGCGTTGCCCAAGCCTGGGCGTTCCACAGGCAAGGCCGGGGCGCGGTGTCTTTGGTTCGGGTCGTCGCATTTCATGCTGGCGGGTCCGGAGCCGGATGCGGCGCTCAACGCCTATGCGGCGCTGACCTTGCAGACCGACGCGTGGTGCCGCGTTGTTTTGACCGGACCGCGCGTGGCCGAAATGCTGGCCTATCTGACGCCGGTTGATCTGCGTGAGGACGCTTTCAAACGCGGTGACGTGGCGCGGGCACAGATCGGGCATATGAATGCGTGTATTATGCGAACGGGTGCAAAGGCTTACGAGCTCATGGTGTTCCGCTCCATGGCGCAGACGCTGGTTCACGAGCTGAAAGAAGCGATCAACGCATTGCCCTGACCGTCCCATGCGGTAGATTTAGGGGATGAGCCTGCCCCCCGGATTCTTGGATGAACTGCGATCACGGACGTCACTGTCGTCCGTGGCTGGTCGCAAAGTGATCTGGGACCCCCGGAAATCGAACCAGGGCAAAGGCGACATGTGGGCGCCATGCCCGTTCCACCAAGAAAAGACCGCCTCTTTCCACGTCGATGACCGGAAAGGGTATTATTATTGCTTCGGGTGCCACGCGAAGGGCGACGCGATCTCCTTTGTGCGAGAGACCGAGAATGTCGGCTTTATGGAAGCTGTTGAAATCCTCGCGGGCGAGGCTGGGATGCAAATGCCGGAACGTGACCCTCGCGCGCAGGAGAAGGCCGACGAGCGCACCGAATTGGCGCAAGTCATGGAAGAGGCGGTGAAGTTCTTTCGCCTGCAGCTCAAGACTGGGGCAGGGGCTGCGGCGCGGGACTATCTGGCGGGCCGAGGGCTGTCGGGTCAGGCTCTGGAGCGCTGGGAGATCGGTTTTGCGCCGGAAGGCTGGCAGAATCTTTGGGATCACCTGCGCGGCAAGGGTGTGGAGGCCGACAAGATCGTGGCCTGTGGGCTGGCAAAACCGTCGGACAAGGGGCGCGATCCCTATGACACGTTCCGCAATCGGATCATGTTCCCGATCCGGGACCCGCGCGGGCGGGCTATCGCCTTTGGCGGGCGGGCCATGGATCCCAATGACAATGCGAAATACCTGAATTCGCCCGAGACGCTGCTTTTTGACAAGGGGCGGACGCTCTTTAACCACGGACCCGCGCGAGAAGCTGCGGGAAAGGGCAAGCCGCTGATCGTGGCCGAAGGGTACATGGACGTCATTGCGTTATGTGAGGCCGGGTTCACCGCCACGGTCGCGCCGCTTGGGACGGCGGTGACGGAGAACCAGCTGCAATTGCTCTGGCGCATGGCTGATGAGCCGATGATTGCGCTGGATGGCGATACGGCGGGTCTACGCGCGGCGATGCGGGTGATCGATCTGGCGCTGCCGTTGATTGAGGCCCCGAAATCCCTCCGTTTTGCGTTGATGCCGGAAGGGCAGGACCCCGATGATTTGTTGAAATCGGAGGGCCCGGGGGCGATGGACAAGCGGCTGGAGGCAGCTTTGCCTCTCGTCCAGCTGCTGTGGCGGCGGGAGACTGACGGAAAGAGTTTTGACAGCCCAGAGCGGAAGGCTGCGCTGGACAAATCGTTGCGCGAGGCGCTCAAGCAGATCAAGGACCCGTCGCTCCGCGGGCATTACGGCGAAGAAGTCAAACGCCTGCGTATGGAGCTCTTTGGTTATGGCCAAGGGCAAGGTCAGGGTTATGGGCATGGCCGACGCGAGGCTTTCGTTCCCGGCCGGCGTAGACCAGCCGCCCCGCAACAAACCACCAAAAGCTCGGCTCTGGCAGTGGGGCTTTCCGAGGATGAATTGCGTGAGGCGGCGATTCTGGCCACGTTGATTGCGACACCTACGGCAATCCCTGATTTTTACACCGAATTAGAAGACATGGCCTGCGGTGGGGATCACGCGCGATTACAGTCCATTCTGCTGACGATGCCGGAAGATCAGGCACGCCAAGAGGTGATCGCTGAAAAGGTTGGTCGCGAGGCGCTTGAAAAGCTGTTTAGGCTTCCCCACATCGCCATAAACCCGTCGGTGCGCGCCGCGGGTAACCTGGAGCTTGCGCGCCTCACACTCGCTGAGGAATTCGCCAAGCTCAACGCCCAGCGGGGCCATGCGCGCGAGGTGGCAGAGGCCATCGAAGATTTGGAAGGCATTGCTGACGAGGGGCTAACCTGGCGTTTGGGCCAGGCAGCAGAGGCGTTGCAACGCGCCGGGCGTCAGGATGACGACGACAAGGCCGACTATGACACGGCCCCCAACGGGGCCAAAATGAACCGCGACGAGCGCAGCGAACTGGACCAGCTGCTGGAACAGATCACATATGCCAAGAAAGCACGTTCTTGAGGGCTCTTAAGGCCGCGTTGCGATTGGTGAGGAATCGATAAGAGAATCAGGGTAAAGAATCTGCGAATCACCTGGGAAAGTGATTCGTTTACGTCTGAAGACTGATTCGTGGAGGGATGCCTTAGATGGCAAAGGATACCAACGACGACCGGAAGCAGGACGAGGCCGAGAACGAGCCCATGGTGGATATGAGCCAGGCCGCGGTCAAAAAGATGATCGGCGAGGCCCGCGAGAAGGGCTTTATCACCTATGATCAGCTGAACCAGGTTCTGCCCCCTGACCAAGTTAGCTCCGAACAGATCGAAGACGTTATGTCGATGCTGTCTGAAATGGGCATCAACATCATCGAAGACGAAGAGGCCGAAGAGGAGGAGCAGAAGGGCTCCACCGAGGTGGCCACGACGGCACAGAACCGCGAAGTGGCGCTGGGCGCCGCGGAGACCGAGAAGCTCGACCGTACGGATGACCCAGTGCGCATGTATCTGCGCGAGATGGGGTCGGTAGAACTCTTGTCCCGCGAAGGCGAAATTGCCATTGCGAAGCGTATCGAGGCCGGTCGCAACACGATGATTGCGGGGCTTTGCGAAAGCCCGCTGACATTCCAGGCCATCACGATCTGGCGCGACGAACTTCTCAGCGAAGACATTCTCCTGCGCGATGTAATCGACCTTGAGACGACCTTTGGCCGTCAGATGGGCGAGGAAGAGGAGGAAGAGTCCGTCGTCGCCACGACTAATGTCGATGCGCAGCCCAAGAAAGAGGCCGCGCAGGAGCTCGATGCGGACGGTAACCCGATCCAGAACGACGACGATGACGATGATGACGATGCGGCAAACATGTCGCTGGCAGCCATGGAGGCAGCGCTTAAGCCCCGCGTGCTGGACACGCTGGAACTGATCGCGCGCGACTATGCCAAGCTTTCGGACATGCAAGACGTTCGTATCTCGGCGACGCTGAACGAGGACGATACGTTTTCGGACAAGGACGAAAAGAAGTATCAGAAGCTGCGCAGCGAGATAGTGGAGCTGGTGAATGAACTTCACCTGCATAACAACCGTATCGAAGCGCTGATCGACCAGCTCTACGGCATCAACCGCCGCGTCATGACGATTGACAGTGCGATGGTGAAGCTGGCCGACCAGGCGCGTATCAACCGTCGTGAGTTCATTGAGGCCTATCGTGGGCGCGAGTTGGATCCAACGTGGCTCGATGAAATGTCGGAGAAGCCGGGTCGCGGTTGGGCGATGTTCATGGACCGCTCTCGCCCGAAAGCTGAAGAACTGCGTGCCGATATGGCGCAAGTCGGTACCTATGTCGGGCTCGATATCTCTGAATTCCGCCGCATCGTGCAGCAGGTTCAGAAGGGTGAAAAAGAAGCCCGCCAGGCGAAAAAGGAAATGGTCGAGGCGAACCTTCGCCTAGTGATTTCCATCGCCAAGAAATACACGAACCGCGGCCTGCAATTCCTTGATCTTATTCAGGAAGGTAACATCGGCCTTATGAAGGCGGTCGATAAGTTCGAGTATCGCCGGGGCTACAAATTCTCCACTTATGCAACGTGGTGGATCCGTCAGGCGATCACCCGGTCCATCGCGGACCAGGCACGTACAATTCGTATTCCGGTGCATATGATCGAAACGATCAACAAGCTGGTGCGGACAGGTCGTCAGATGCTTCACGAAATCGGCCGCGAGCCGACGCCGGAAGAGCTGGCCGAAAAGCTGCAAATGCCGCT
>JBCDKE010000030.1:0-31742 GCA_038747015.1 Pseudomonadota bacterium | reverse complement strand
GCGCTTGTTGCGGAAATCGATGTAGTAGGAATGCTCCCACACATCGCAGCCCAGAAGCGCCGTCTGACCAAAGCAGAGCGGGTTGACGCCGTTTTCGGTTTTGGTGACCTTGAGTGAGCCATCCGTGTCTTTGACCAGCCAGGCCCAGCCTGAGCCAAACTGACCGGCGCCAGCGGCAGAGAATTGCGACTTGAACTCGTCGACCGAGCCAAACGCCTCGTTCAGCGCGCTTTCCAGCGCGCCGGGCATCTTGCTTTCGCCCGGCCCCATCATTTCCCAGAACTGGTTGTGGTTCCACAGCTGGCTGATGTTGTTGAAGATACCGTTCTGCGCCACAGCAGAGCTGTCATAGGTGCCGGTGATGATGTCTTCCATCGACTTGCCGTCCCATTCGGTGCCGGCAATCAGCTTGTTGCCGTTGTCGACATAGGCCTTGTGGTGCAGGTCGTGGTGGTACTCCAGCGTCTCTTTGGACATGCCTTTGTCAGCAAGCGCATCGTGCGCATAAGGAAGATCGGGAAGCTCGAACGCCATGAGGTGGCTCCTTGAGTAGCGTGTAATACGTGTGCCCCTCTATGTTGCTGCTCGCAAAAGAAGGTCAAGAGCCAGAGGTGCGCTTTGGCCCTAAACCATCAATTCTCGACAGCAATGCGGGGCTCCCCTATGGTTGAGCAAATAAACAAGAACACTGATCGGCAGAATAAGTAGAGGCGCGTTGAAAACTCTCCGTTCATCGATTTCGCAGATGTTGACCAACAGTTGAGCAGGCCAGTTTAAGGACGTCCGATGGCGCCAAAGCACAAGTATACGCTGTTCTCGATGATGAAGGACGAAGGTCACTCGCTCATCGAGTGGATCGCGTATCACCACATGATCGGCTTCGATAACATCTGCGTCTACACAAACGATTGCGGCGACGGCACAGATGATATGCTGATCCGGCTGCAAGACATGGGCTATTGCCAACACTTCCGCAATGACGTGCCCGAAGATGGCAAACCTCAACCCAACGCGCTGCGTTTGGCGCGCACTAACCAAGAAATTCTGGATAGTGAGTGGATCATGGTCATGGACGCGGACGAGTTCGTGTCGATCAACTGCGGCGACCATACTCTCTACAGTCTCATGAAAGAGATCCCCGAGGACGCCTGGGCGATAGCCTTGACATGGCAGTTCTTTGGTTCAGGAGACATCCTCGACTGGAATCCCGGGCTCGTCATCGAGAGTTACACACGTTGTGCGCCCTTCAAGTTCCGCAAAGGCTGGGGGGTAAAGACGATGTTTCGCCCCTCTCCCGACGTCGCCTTCGGGATCCATCGCCCCAAGGTAAAGGGAGGCGACAAAAATCCGGACGCAATCGCGGCAATGCTCGGGCGCCGGTGGGTGAATGGGTCGGGCAAAGACATGCCCAAGGAGTTCAACTTGTCCGGTTGGCGTTCCACGTCGCCGACAATTGGCCGCGATCTTGTGCAGCTGAATCACTACGCCGTTAAGAGTTACGAGGCCTATCTACTGCGCCGCGTTCGGGGCAATGTGAACAACAAAGTCGGCAAATACAACGCCGAGTACTTTGCCATATTTGACCGCAACGAAACGGTGGAACTGAACACTCACGATCTTGCATCCAGAACTCGAGAGGTCATGGAAATCCTGCGCCAGGATAAAAAACTGGCGAAGTTGGAGGGCGAGGCCCTCGCCTTTCACGAAGAACGCGTCAAGAAATTGCGGGACTCTGGCGAGTACGAACAATGGGTTGCTGAACTACGGGATGCAGGCCGCACGCCCATTGACCAACTAGACAATGTTCTGTTCACCCATCATCTGCCAAAGGAATGGCAGGCAAAGGTGAAAGAGATGCAGGCCAAAGGCGTTCCCAACAAGGAAATCGCAAACTTCATTCATGGGGTTAAAACCGCTCGAAAAACGGAAAGGCGCGCCGCAATGGCCGCTGCTGCCCAGGCCACCGATCTCAAAATTACGACCCATGGCGGGGACACTGTCGAAGACGCAGCACGACGTCACAAAGCCCAGCTCGACCGGACCAGAGCGGAGGCCGACAAATCATGAAACGCGTCATCGCCGCCACGATGAAAAACGAGGCACCCTACCTGCTGGAATGGATCGCCTATCACCGCTCCATAGGGTTTGACGGCTTTATCATCTGTTCGAACGACTGCTCTGACGGCACAAACCTGATGCTAAACCGGTTGGACGACATGGGCGTGTTGATACACATCGACAACCCCCAAGGGCCGAACATGGACCCCCAGCGTTCCGCCTATGCCAAGATCAATCGTCATCCTGCCTTTGCAAACGCAGAATGGGCTCTGGTCATCGACGCCGATGAGTTCCTGAATATAAAAATAGGCGATCGATCTGTCCAAGCACTCATAGACGCATGCCCCGATGCCGGGGCGATTTCGCTCTGCTGGAAGATGATGGGCTCGGCCGGCGAAAAGGCATTCGATCCAAACCAGCTCGTCACCGAACGCTTTACGCGTGGGTCGACGGATGACGATCCGGAAAACGGTTTGGTATGGGGCTTCAAAACGCTCTTTAAGCCCCAGAAATTTGACTATCTGGGGGTCCACCGTCCCCGCTTTCTAAAAAGCAAACCCCTCCCAGAGGAAGGCCACGTCCTGTGGTACACTGGCAACGGCGAAGAACAGGGCACGCGCTTTTATCAAAAGGGGTGGCGATGCAACAAGGAATGCTACGGCTACGCCCTCGGACAGATCAATCATTACGCCGTAAAAAGCCGGGAAGACTTCGTGCTTAAACGACTGCGCGGAACGGCGAATGCTGGCAACAACAAGGACAGGATCAACGAAGAATACTGGGGCAAATACGACCTCAACGCCACCGAAGATAGCACTATCTATACCGGTTCAATCCGCGCGGAGATGTCAAAACTGCTGGTAGATCAAGATCTGCAAGCTCTTCAAAGGGCAGCGATAGACAGCGCTCGACGCACCCTACGGGACCAGAAGCGGAACTCGGACGTGGCCACATTTGTGGAAACCAGCGTGTTTCCAGACCAAGACGAAGGCGCCGCGGCGTAATGGCTGAGTCGCCATTTGCATCCATGGGCGCTGGAGGCAGGCTGTTGTGCCTCGCGACGCACCACAAAACCGGCACCGTGTGGATGCGCAAAGTTCTGCACTCCTACAAGGTTGAGACCGGTATTCCCGTCACAGCCTGCTACAGCGCCAAGAGGGTCGACCTTTTGCCGGCCGAAGGCATGGTCATGGTCGTGAACTGGTCAGGGACATTCCCAAGGAAACTTTGGCGCCGCCCTGATGCGCGTTTCATCCACGTCGTCCGCGATCCCCGCGACGTCCTTTTGTCCGGCATGCGATACCACCAGATCGCGAAACTCGGCAAAGAGAAGTTCCTCCAAGAGGAACGGCCCGAATGGGGCGGCCTGAATTACCAAAGCTACCTGAAATCACTGCCGACCGAGGTGGATCGCCTTTTCTTCGAAATGGGCGAAAAGCATGACAAGACGGTCAACGAGATGCTGAACTGGCAGTGGGGCCACGAACGCGCTGCAGAGCTGCGCTACGAAGATCTCATGGGCGACCCCAGCTGCGACCTCTTCAGGAGCGCATTGGTCAGTCTCGGCATCGCAGAACTCGACATTGATCTGATGGTCAAAAAATACTGGGATCTCAGCCTATTCGGCGGACTCGCCGACGAGGCCGCAAGGGCTGAAATGCCAAAGGGACACATATCCCAAGCAGGTGCAGGGGAAGTGTCGCAATGGCGTAGAAAAATGCCCTACGAAGTGGCCGAGGAGTATGCGAAACGCTACGGGCCTGCGCTGAGGGCGCTGGGGTATGCGCAGGACGACTCTTGGATCGAGGAAACCCGCAAGGAGAGCATGGAAGATTTACATCGCTCAGTCGACACCGGCGAAGGGCGCCCCAGCCAACAAACTGGATGAGGCAGCTTGCATAAATTCAAGCGTTGAACTGGGGGGCAGCTGCCCGCAGTGGCTCTCAAACCGGTAGGTGTTCAGGCGAAATGCCCCACCGCAGAACCCGGGTCTGCCGCCGTATTGAGAACACCCCAAACGTAGTCGGCAACGGACGTGAAAGCGACCAGCTCGAAACTCGCCTCGTCCGGCATCCAGAACGCACAAGCCACCTGCGCGATACGCGTCCGGCGAAATTTGCCCGGCCCGAACGCATCAGGCGCCAGGTCCACCGGGCAGAGCTTGGCCACCACGTCGCGGCAGGCGGCCCCCTCGATACGGTAGATCGCCCGCGCGTCCGAGACGTCCTGCACCAGGTGATGCGTGCCCTTCAGCGCCTTTTCCAGCGCCGTGACGTCCTCTCCAACGCTCTCATGAGGCCCCATGAGAAGCAACTCATCCGGCGACATCCACGCCACCGTGCGCGCGTCACCGGCCACGCAGGCCCCCATACCGGGCACATCCAGCCCCGACACGCCCGCCACGGCTTTCTTGAACTTCGCCGCGCTCAGATCGCCGCGAAGCGTAACCATGCCCCGCTGGGGCTGCTGACTGACCGTCGCCAGCCCTTCGAAAACGCGCTCAGACATTTTGCTTCTCCCCCTCGGGATCATAGAAGATCGGGCTGACGATCTTGGCCTTCACCTCGCCGCCATCGACCTTGGGGAAGGTCACCGTTTCCCCCATCCGATCCGGCCCTTTGTGGATCAGACCCATGGCGATCCCGCGGTCCAGCGTCGGCGAATAGTAGGTCGAGGTCACACGCCCCTGCATGTTCCTCTGCCCATTGGCATTCACGCCCTCGCCCACAGCGTACGCCCCGTCGGGGATCACTGACCCGTCGAGCGTCTCCAGCCCCACAAGCTTCCAGCGGTCCTCGCTGACCATGTGCATCCGCTCTTGCGCGCGTTTGCCCAGGAAATCCTCTTTCTTCTTCGAGATCGCCCAGTTCAGGCCGAGATCCTGTGGGATCACCGTCCCGTCGGTTTCGTCCCCGATCATGATAAAGCCCTTCTCGGCCCGCATGATATGCAGCGCCTCGGTCCCATAAGGCATGACACCGAACTCAGCCCCTGCCTCCAGCAACGCATCCCAGAAGGCACGCCCTTGCGCCGCAGGGACCGCGATTTCATAGGACAACTCGCCCGAGAACGAGATGCGGTACGCCCGGCAGTCAAACCCGCCAATGGTCCCATCCGCCCAGGCCATGAAGGGCAGCGTCTCGGCGCTTACATCCATGCCGCCCAGCTTTTCCAGCACTTTGCGCGCGTTGGGGCCTACCACGGCCACCTGTGCGTACTGCTCGGTCACATTGGCGGTATAGACCTTCCAATCCCACCACTCGGTCTGGAGCCACTCTTCCATGTGCCCATGGATGCGATCCGCGCCGCCTGTCGTGGTATGGCAGAGCCACGTGTCTTCATCGATGCGCGCCACAACGCCGTCATCGCTGAGGAACCCGTTCTCCGAACACATCAGCCCGTAACGGCAGCGTCCAACCTTCAGGTTTGACATCATGTTGGTGTACATCATGTCAAGGAACTTGCCGGCATCCGGCCCGGTCACGATGACCTTTCCCAGCGTAGAAGCATCAAGCAAACCAAGAGCTTGCCGGGTGTTCTTCACCTCGCGATTGACCGCCTCTTCGACGCTTTCCTCGTCGCGGAGGAAGCAGTACGGCCGCCGCCAGTGGCCCACCGGTTCCCAATGGGCGCCGTTTTCGTCGTGCCACCCGTGCATCGGTGTCTTCCGCAATGGCTGGAAGATATCGCCCCGCGCTTCGCCAGCGATCGCGCCCATGGAAATCGGCGTATAGGGCGGACGGAACGTGGTCGTCCCCACGCTCGGAATATCCGTTCCCAGCTCTTTAGCAAGCACCGCCAGACCGTTGATATTGCTCAACTTACCCTGATCGGTTGCCATGCCCAGCGTGGTATAGCGCTTGGCGTGCTCAACGCTCTCGAACCCTTCCTGGGCGGCGAGCTGCACATCCGAGACTTTCACATCGTTCTGGAAATCGAGCCACGCCTTGGAGCGGAGCTTGTAACTCGCCCCCTGCGGCATCATCCAGACCGGCTCCATCGCCGCGGCTTCAGCCTCCTCAACGACCGCCGCCTTGGCTGTCTTGGGCTTCCCGCCCACGGCCTTCACGGCCAGGGCCGCCTGCGCCTGCGCGTCTGCCAACACGTCGCCCGTGCCCATGGCCCCGGACGCAGCACCCGCTGTCGTCACAAACGCTTTGCCATCCGCACCGATGGGCCCGCGCACCGGGTCAGGTTTAAACATTGCGTGGGTCTCGTCCCAGCTCAGCTTCCCACCGCAATGGCTCCACAGATGCACCACCGGGGACCAGCCGCCTGACATCGCCACCACGTCGCAGGCGATCTCTTCGAGGGCCGCGCCCTCGCCCGCCTGGGCACAGATTTCAACGCCGGTCACACGCTTGCCGCCTTTGACCTTGGCGATGCCCTTGCCGTTCTCGACCCGAATGCCCATCGCTACCGCCCGCTCGGCCAGAGAACCGCCGCCGCCTGCGCGTGCATCGATGATCACGGGCACGTTGAGACCTGCCTCCTTCAGCGCAATCGCCGTGCGGTAGGCGTCGTCATTGTTGGTCACAACCACCGTGCGGTCGCCCAGCGACACACCCCAGTTCACCACGTAATCCCGCGCCGCAGAGGCCAGCACAACGCCGGGCACGTCATTGCCGGCAAAGCTCAGTGGCCGTTCGATGGATCCCGTGGCCGTCACGATGTGCTTGGCCCGGATGCGCCACAGCCGGTGCCGCGGCCCGTCTTCGCCCGGTGCGTGATCGCTCAGACGCTCGTACCCGATGGCATAGCCATGGTCATAGACCCCTGCCCCCATGGTCCGCGCCCGGCACTTCACATTGGGCATGGCGTCCAGTTGGGTCAGCGCATCTGCCACCCACGCGTCGGCCTGTTTGCCGTCAATCACAGCGCCATCCACCGGCGCGCGCCCACCCCAATGGGCCGTCTGTTCAAAGAGCACCACGTCCAAACCGGCAGCCCCGGCCTCCAAAGCCGCCTCAAGCCCCGCGATACCACCGCCCACGATCAGGAGATCGCAGAAAGCGTAGAAATGCTCGTAGGTATCCACGTCCCGCGCCTTGGGCGCTTTACCCAGACCCGCCGATTTGCGGATGAAGGGTTCGTAGATGTGCTTCCAGAACGGACGCGGATGGATGAACATCTTGTAGTAGAAGCCCGCAGGCAGGAACCGCGACAGCTTGGTATTGATCGCGCCCACGTCGAACTCGAGCGACGGGAAATGGTTCTGGCTTTCCGCTTCGAGCCCGTCAAATAGCTCGGTCACCGTGCCGCGCGCGTTTGGTTCAAACGTGCCCTCGCGGCCCAGATTGAACAGCGCATTGGGCTCGGACCCATCCGACGTCACCACGCTTCGCGGCCGGTGATACTTGAACGAGCGGCCCATCAGCATCTGATCATTGGCCAAAAGCGCAGATGACAGAGTGTCTCCCGCCACGCCCTTCAGCTTCTTGCCATTGAACGAGAATGACACGGGTTTGGAGCGGTCAATCAGCCGCCCCCCTGTGGCCAGACGGGTGCTCATGACAGGTCCCTCCAACGCCAACCGGGACGCTTCTCGGTGATCACATCTCGCAGCTTTTTGGGCGGCTCGGTAACTTGGGCGGAATAGGTGCCGAAGACCTCGTTGGTGGCCGTGCAGCGCGCCGCGTGGAACCACTTCCCACAGCCGGAGGCACAGCGCCAGCGCTCGAAATGCACGCCCTTAGGGTTCTCGCGGCCAAACAGGTAGCCCTCGAAATCCTCATCGGACGAACCGGGCCCGAAACGCTTCAGATGCGCCTCACCACCGGGGGCGAGCTCGGTCTCGTCCTTGTCTTCGTTGCAGCACGGACAGTGAAGGATCAGCATCGCGCGCCCCCAAACGGGCGCGTCAGGCGCCTAGAAGAAGTAGATCTGCTCCGGCGGCTCGCGCTCAGACCCGTAGGATTCACCGGTGAATAGCACCTGTCCCAGGATGAGTGCGACGACGCCGATGCCGACCCCGGCACCCAATGCGCTGACCGCTGGAACGGCTTTCTTAAAGATGGCTGCCATGGCGTCGGTTCCCTTGTTTTTAGGGAACCTAGGCGGGTGTTAACGTGGGTCAAGAACATCAGTGCGCCACCCCCGCAGCCACGCTTTCGTCGATGAACCGTCCCTCGCGGAACCGCTCGAGGCCAAACTCGGCCGTCAGCGGTGAATGCCCGGTGGCCATGAGTTCCGCAAAGCCAAAGCCCGATCCCGGGATCGCCTTGAAACCGCCCGTGCCCCAGCCGCAGTTGATGAAACAGTTTTCCAGCGGTGTCTTCGACAGGATCGGTGACCGGTCTCCGGTCATGTCCACGATCCCGCCCCACCAACGCAGCATCTTGAGCCGCGAAATCATCGGGAAGGTCTCGACCAGCGCGCGCACGGTTTCCTCCACATGGTGGAACGATCCGCGCTGGGTGTAGTTGTTGAACCCGTCCGCGCCGCCGCCGATGACCATCTCGCCCTTGTCGGACTGGGACATATAGCCGTGCACCGTGTTGGCCATAACGACCACGTCCATGCAGGGCTTGATCGGCTCGCTCACCAACGCCTGCAATGCAACGCTCTCCACCGGCAACCGGAAGCCCGCCATTTCCGCCAGAACGCCGGAATGGCCCGCAACGACGATGCCCAATTTCGAACATTCGATATCGCCCTTGGTGGTCTGAACGCCCGAAACCTTTCCATTTTCCGACTTCACGCCGGTGACTTCGCATTTCTGGATGATGTCCATGCCCATGTCGGAACAGGCCCGCGCATAGCCCCAGGCCACCGCGTCATGGCGCGCCGTGCCGCCGCGTGGCTGCCAGAGCGCCCCCAGCACCGGGTAGCGCGGACCGTCGAGCGAGATAATCGGGCAGAGTTCCTTGACCCGCTGCGGGCTGATGAACTCGGTCGCGACACCCTGCAGCGCGTTGGCATGGGCCGTGCGCTGATAGCCGCGGATCTCGTGCTCGGTCTGCGCCAGCATCATCACGCCGCGCGGGCTGAACATGACGTTGTAGTTCAGGTCCTGACTGAGATCCTCGTAGAGGCCGCGCGCCTTTTCATAAATCGCTGCCGACGGGTCCTGTAGGTAATTTGACCGGATGATCGTGGTGTTGCGGCCCGTATTGCCGCCCCCCAGCCAGCCCTTTTCGATCACCGCGACATTGGTGATCCCGTGGTTTTTGCCGAGGTAATAGGCACTGGCGAGGCCGTGCCCCCCCGCGCCGATGATTACGACATCGTATTTCTTCTTGGGTTCAGGCGACCGCCAGGCACGTTCCCACCCGCTGTGAAAGCGGAATGCTTCGCGCGCGACGGCAAAGGCGGAATAGCGTTTCATGCGGACTCCCAAAGGTGCTGCGCCCGTCATAACGGGTCGCACGTCTTACCCATGACTATGAGCGTCAGACCATCGCGTGGATGCGACATAGAGGCCACCTGCGACACCCTTGGCGCCCTTCCCGTTTGCCCGCGCGTGCCCTACATGGCGTAAGAGCCGATATGCCCAAGCCAAAGGAGCCAAGGTGATCGTATTCTGGGCCATCGTCATCGTGCTGACGGGCGTCGTCGTGACGGTGCTGGTGCGCACGGCGTTTTTGGCCAGCGATCAGGCTGATCCTTCCGAGACCGACAAGGATAGCAACATCTACAAGGCGCAGCTCGCCGAGGTAGAACGCGATCTCGAACGAGGCACCATCAGCAAGGAAGACGCCGAAAGCCTGCGGGCCGAAATCGCGCGCAAGCTTTTGGCCGCCCATGGCGCTTCTCAACCCCAGGAAAAACGCGCGACGCCGCTATTGCCGACCGTGCTCGCCGGGGCGGTCACGGCGGCGCTCGGCGTCGGGCTCTACGGCTATCTCGGCGCGCCGGGCTACGGCGACATGCCGCTTTCAGCGCGGCTCTCGGCCATGGAAACCCGCTCGGGCGAACGCCCCTCGCAGGAGGTGGCGCAACGGGCCTTCCTGGCCACAACCACGATCCCCGCGCCCCAACAGCGCCATATCGACCTCGTCGATCAGCTGCGCGCTGCCGTGGCCGACAGACCCGAAGACCTGCGCGGTCTCGCGCTTCTCGCGCGCAACGAGGCACTCCTCGGCAATTTCGACGCCGCCATCGCCGCCCAGCGCCAGATCATCGACGTCAAAGGCGACATCACCGACGGTGCCGACCTGCGCGGCCTCGCAGAGCTGATGATCGTGGCCACCGGCGGCTATGTCTCGCCCGAGGCCGAAACTTACTTGCGTCAGGCGGCGACCCTCGCGCCCGACGATGGCGCCACGCGCTACTACCTCGGCCTCATGCACGATCAGGCGGGCCGCGCCGACCGGGCCTTTGCCCTCTGGCAACCTCTCTTCGAAGAGAGCGTGCCCGGCGATCCGTGGTACGACCCGATCCGCCGGCAAATCCTGACCACCGCCTCCCGCGCTGGCATCCGCTATACGCTGCCAGAAACCCGCGGTCCCAGCGCCGACGACATGGCAGCCGCCGCAGAACTCCCCGCCGAAGACCGCGCCGCGATGATTGAAGGGATGGTCCAAAGCCTCGCCAACCGCCTCGCCACCGAGGGCGGCCCGCCCGAGGACTGGGCGCGTCTGATCACCGCTCAGGCCGTGCTGGGCGAACGCGAAACCGCGCAAACGATCCTCAACGAGGCGCGCACGGTCTTCGCCGACCGCGCCGACGCGCTCAATCTTTTCGCCCAGACGGCCGCACAGACGGGACTGCAATGATTATCGAAGACATCGCCGAATTTACCGCGGCCCTGCCCCGCGCCAGCGCGATCGCAGGCCTCGACCTCGGAACACACACGATAGGTGTCGCGCTCTCGGACACGCTTTTGACTGTCGCCACGCCGCTGGACACCATACGGCGCAAGAAATTCACCGCCGATGCCGAGGCGTTGATGGCCCTTCTGACGGGGCGCGCGGCCGCTGGCATCGTGCTGGGCCTGCCCCGCAACATGGACGGCACCGAAGGCCCCCGCTGCCAGGCGACGCGCGCCTTCGCGCGCAACCTCACGGGCAAAACTGACCTGCCGATTACCTTCTGGGACGAACGCCTTTCCACGGTGGCCGCCGAACGCGCGCTTTTAGAGGCGGATACGACACGCAAACGTCGCGCACAGGTCATTGATCAGGTCGCAGCGGCCTATATCTTGCAGGGAGCATTGGACCGAATCCGCCACCTTTGAAGCCAAGCCGAGCAGCCAGCGAAAAAATGACCGACGATATCTGGAAACGGGACGAAATTGAGAGCCCTTGCGTAAAACTCTGCGCCATCCACCCCGTGGAAAAGATCTGCGTGGGCTGTCTAAGGTCGATGGAGGAAATCGGCGGCTGGTCCACTATGCCCGCTGAAACGCGTCGCTCGATCATGGAAGAGCTACCCACCCGCGCCCCGCGCCTGAAATCGCGCCGAGGCGGGCGTCGGCGCACGGCCTGACCTCTCTAGGGCGCGCTTAACCAGTCAGACCCCGGAAATCCCGGCCTGAAATAGGCAATCATTCGCCCTTCCTCAGGGGCCTCAGCGCTGTCCTCCCAGGGTGCAACGCCGTGGAGAGCCAAACGGTGGATCACATAGGCCTGCCCCGGCCTTGCATGGATTGGCACCCGCTTGCAGGTCTCAAAACAGTGCCGCCGCGCCGCCTGGTAGACCTCCGTCAGGTCCACGTCGGACCACGTATCGACCGGTACGCCCTCCAGCGCCTTGGCAAACGCCGCGCGCATGACCTCATGCGATCCCTCGAAAACGACCATCGGGCTCGCCCCGGGGCTGGTTTCGTTCAGCGGAATACCCAGAACAAAGGAATGTGGCTCCTGCATCTTGCGCCGGCGCTCCGGCCCCACTGGCAAGAGCCCATCCACATGGGCCGCGTCGCGGTTCACGCGGAACCGGTGCGCTGCGTCGCTTTCACTAGCGTCCTGACGCGGGTAGCCGGGATAAACCACGGAAATCTGTGCGGTATCCCATTCCGGCTGGCCCCCATGGAGAGCCTCGGCAAAGGAGCCCGCAGCACCGGCCAGAGGCCGCCCCCCGGCCACAGCCCCGTCCTTGCCATTCGGCAGAATATTCACCCCGGCAAACCAGGTCCCCCCGTGGCGCAGCCAGGCATCCCGCGCGGCCTTTGAGGCCGCGATTTCACGTGCCACCGGCGCGACTTCCTCGACCCAGGGCACAAGCGCTGGATCCTCAAAAATCGCCCAACCGGTTTCCGCAAAACTCACGGTGCGAGAACCTCCCAGGCCATATTGGCCGCCACCAGCAGCAGGAAAAACCCGAACACGCGTTTGAGCCGCCCCGAGGGCAGCGAATGCGCCAGCTTCACGCCCCAGGGCGCGGTGAGGATCGTCATCGGCACGATGATCGCAAAGCCGATCAGATTGATCGCCCCGATGGTCGCAGGCGGGCGCGTCGCAGCGTCGACCGACACGAACAGGAACCCGATCACCGAGGGCGCCGCAATCGCCACGCCAAAGCCCGCCGCCGTCGCCACGGCCCGGTGGATCGGCACGCCATAGAGCGCCATCGTCGGCACGCCGAAGGACCCGCCGCCGATGCCCATCAGCACCGACAATAGCCCCATGACAAAACCAATAGCCCGGCCCAGCCAGCCCATGGGCAACGATGCCCCCAAGCGCCAGTGCTCGCGTCCCAGCGCCATGTAGAGCCCGACAACCATAGCCAGAACGCCGAAAATCAGCTGCAACGCCTCGGAACGCAGATTGGCCGCCACCAGCACGCCCAGAGCAGCACCAACGGCGAGCGCGGGCGCCCAGGCGCGCAGGATATCCCAATCCACCGCGCCCTTCTTGTTATGCGAGGACACCGATCTGAGCGAGGTCACCACCACCGTGGCCAGCGACGTCGCCACGCAAACCTGCATCACATCCGGCCCGGCAAATCCGGTGGCTCGGAATGCATAGAGAAAGGCCGGCACCAGAACGATACCGCCGCCCACGCCCAACAGCCCGGCCAGTACGCCCGCAAAAGCCCCGATGGCCATCAAAAGTACGGCGATGGGCAACAGGGTCATGGGGTCCATCAGGCTCTCTCCAGGTTGGGAATGGCATGCCCCATGTAGCGGCGCGGTTCAAAAGTCCAGATCAGGCCGCAACCTCTTGCGCCTGGGTGACCGCCGAGCGCGCGTCGTTCAGCACGTCGAGCCCCGCCCCCGCGCTGGTCGCGCGTTCCGACAGAACCCGCCGCCACTGTCGCGCGCCGGGCATACCGGCATAAAGCCCCAGCATGTGCCGGGTGATCTGGTGGAGCGAGCCTCCACCCGCAAGATGCGACGCAATGTAAGGCTCCATCGCGTCGAGCACCTCTTCGCGCGTACGGGTCACGGCCGCCGCGTCACCAAAGATCTCGCTGTCTGCCGTGGCGAGCACGTCATAGGGCCTGTGATAGGCTGCGCGCCCGATCATTGCCCCTGCGATGCGTCCCTGCGCCATCAGGTTCCGCGCGTCCACGAGTGTGTCGATCCCGCCATTGATCGCGATGGAAAGCTGCGGAAAGGCCTCGCTCATGGCCGCGACCAGATCGTAGTCCAAGGGCGGGATGTCGCGGTTTTCCTTTGGGCTGAGGCCCTTCAGCCAGGCTTTGCGCGCGTGAATTGTCACCTGTCCGGTGCCCGCCTGGGCCATGTGTTCCAGAAACGCGGGCAGCACCTCGCCGGGCTCCTGATCGTCAACGCCGATCCGGCATTTCACCGTGACCGGGATGTCCACCGCCGCGGACATGGCCGCCACGCATTCCGCCACAAGCTCGGGCGTTTTCATCAGCACAGCGCCAAAGGTTCCCGACTGGACCCGGTCCGACGGGCACCCGACATTGAGGTTCACCTCGTCATAGCCGCGATCCTCGGTCATCCGGGCGGCTTCGGCCAATTCGCGCGCGTCCGACCCGCCGAGCTGAACCGCAACCGGATGCTCTTCGCCATTGAATTCGAGCAGATGCACCGCCCCGCCCCGCACCAAAGCCGGCGCCGTGACCATCTCGGTAAAGAGCCGCGTACGCTGGCTGATCTGACGGTGAAGGTACCGGCAGTGGCGGTCGGTCCACGCCATCATCGGCGCGACAGATAGCTTTGCGACTTGGTCCATGTTCATGGCAATTCCCACCGGCTCAGGCTTTACTGCTCTCTGATGCGGCGGGTCATAGCGCGCCGGAGACCGTGCGGATAGCGGAAATGTGCAGTGTAGGCAGCGAAGCAAGGCTTCTTTGGCTCAGGAATTCACGGCAGGACGGAACGCAGCCTCGACCGTCCAACGCAGAGCAGAATTCAGATCGGTGTAAATGCTAAGGGGCCCACATATCGTGCGCCTCGTTCGCCAGGTAAGGCGCTGGGAAGTACATGGGGCGAAGTTAAGCCGACGAAAGCCCTTGAGGTCGCAATCAGTCGGCTGGACCACTGGAAGGAGCCAGAATGACCAGCCCTGCCCGGCCGAACCACGGCAATGGCGAGCGCTCTTTTGTGCCGGAAACTCCTTGGCCAAATTCTTCAACCCTGCTGACCGTCGGAGCCTCAGCCTCATCAAACACGGTGGGGAACGCTTCCGTCAGGCCATCTATCAAGAGGTCGGCGAAACGCGCTTCGCCCAGCGTTACCCGGACATCCGAGGCGGTTGATGACCCACCCAAACGCGCCGTAGCTATGCCCCTGCCCAACCGGGTGCGGCTGGCAGCATCGAGGTTGACCATGATGGCGGCATCTGCTGCAGACCCGTCACGACCAGGTGGCGCGAGCGGTACGCGATCAAGGTCGATAGCGCCGCCTAGTGGGGCTACTGATGGCTGCCCTACCAGGCGAACATCGACCCGAGCGCCGTCCTCGAGACGCGCAATCTCAGCCGCTGGAACGGAGATCGCCAAACTGAACCGTTGCGAACCCGCGCGGGCAATCTCAAAGATCCGTATGTCAGATATCGCCACGTGACCCTGCCCCGGATCGCGCACCCGCGTGACGACGCCGTTGACCGGCGCCATGAGCCGCGGCTGGGATATAAGCCCCGCGAGACGCTGTGCTTCGTCCAGCAACACGGAAATTTCTTGCGTATGCGCATCTGCCTCTTCGTGCCGGCGGATACCTCGCGCCAGTTCCTGTTCCGACAGATCACGGCGGGCATCCGCGAGATCAGCATCGACACGGTTCTTTTCCAAAAGCGTCTCAACGGCTTCAACGGCCCGGTCTTGTCTTCCTTGCCCGCCAGAGTTTTGCTGTTCGACCAGAACGGCAATCTTGGTGGTCAATAGCACCGACCTTTCTTCCAAAGCCGCAACCCGTGCTGCAGCAGAGGCCTGCAGCGCCTGCGCAGCAGCGTCTCGCAACGCGCAGTCTTCCTCCACAAATGACAGCTGTGTGCGTCTTTCCGCGTCAACTCCAGATAAGATAGCTGGTAGTCCGGCCAAAAAATCTGCGTCGGCCTTGGGGCGTAGACATTCACGCAACAACCGAAGTTCAACCAAACGATCCGCAACCTGGCTTTGGCGCACTTCCAGCGCAACCTCGTCTAGCAAAGCCAGAGTCTGTCCTTGGCGGACGACCTCGCCCTCGGACACAAGGATCTGCTTAAGCGGCCCATGACGTGGCAGCGGGACGCCTATCGGACTAGCCACCGGCCGCAAAACGCCCTCAAAACTCTTCGCCACGTCAATTTCGACGCGTGCGAACGACAGCGTGACCCCCAGAAGCAAACCAAGTGCTATCGTGGGTCCAGCGCACGCCCAGATAAGGTTTCGCCCACGGCCCCGGACGGGCACGTCACGATCCAAGCTTTTGTCTGTTCTACGCGGCACCGTCTGCAGCCTTGGCTTTAGCTTTGCGCGGGTCGTAGGTGGCGATCTTGACCGTGATCACCCGGCGGTTGTCAGCAAGCTCCTGTTCCACTTCCTCGGCCATGTTGATCACTTTGGCCAAAGGCGACAGCCGCGCGGTCTCTCTTGCCTCAGCGGCCTCACGGTGAGCCAATTGCATTTGGCCGGAACTGACCAGGGGGCTCTCGTCAATCAGCTTGATCAGCGCAAAACCCTCGAAGTGCTTAAAGTCAAAACACACTCTCTCCAGCGACATCGGTCGCACGTCCTGGCACGAAAACGCCAAAAGCTCTGCAGCGACGTTGCATAGTTTGCGCCTATTGGCTTCATCACCATCGCGCTTGAAGTGTGACTTCACCCAGGTGGTAAGCGTGTCTTCGCTTTCGAGACGCCGGGCCGTGACAAAACGCAGCCACCCCGAGGACATACGCCCGCGGATCTCGGCGGCGGGCGCGAAATCCACAACACGCCCCTCTCGCAACATTAAGAGTTTAGAGCAAGATTCCAGAATTGCTCGGTTATCTGTGGCAATGATAAAGGACCGCCCGGCATTTGCTTCCATCTTGATCCGATCCACCAGGGCGGCGAGGAGCTTCTCGGAGGCAAAATCCTCCGGTCGGTCGAGAAGGTAGAACATCGGTGAGAGCAAAAAGGCGCGCGCGAGCGCCAGCGCCTTCTGATCGCAGCTCGACAGTTTAGTCGCATCCGGCGCTGCGGCTATCCTGTCCACGGCATCAGTCGAAAAAACGAGGCTTTCCAAGCATCTCATGCCACGGTCAACCAACCGACCTTCCTGGTAACAAGTCAGGTTGTCGATACCGCTATCCGGTAGGATCCGCGGCATCGGTGGCAAGTGGACCATTGGAACGAGCCGATCGGAATTGCTGCGGGTCCAGATATCGTCTTCGTTGAGCGTCACCCGTCCGCGCACCGACAGCCCGGGCAAATCAAAGGGATTGATAAGCGATTGCATCAATAGGGATTTGCCTGCGGCTGCGTCGCCAACCACGCCGATGACTTCGCCCGGCGCCACGTCAAACGACACCTCGCTCAGCAAGCGTACTCCCGACGCCGTCTCTACGGACAGATTTTGAACCCGTAACCCAGGCACAGTTATGCCTGCGGTGTCCTCATCCTGATCGTAGACCAACTGCTCCACACGAGCCGCCGTCAGCCCCGCTGCAGCATCCGGCAGCGCAAGAACACGCATATAGGTCCCGATAGCATCGACGGCCCAATAGGTGATCAGTGCGACCGCAGCCACTGCAGGCACGGCAACCACTTCATTTGCTGCCAACCAAGAAGCTGCCGCAAAGCCGAGGATGAGCGCAAGCCATGAGACAGCCCTCTGAATGTGCCCGGCAAGGGCGTGTTCGCCGGTATCCTGAGCAGCCAACCGAAGTCCCAACTCGTCGCGACCTGAGAGGACGGCCGCGGCTTCGGACGGGCGAAACTCCCACATTTTCTCAGACGCGCCAAAACGGCGCAGTAACCAGAATGTCGCCCAAAGCGCAGCGGCCGAAAAGGGAATTGCCGCGCCCATCATCGGGTGCAGGAAGGTCAAAACGGCAAAAATCATGAACGCCACGGCTGCTTGCGCCTTGGCCTCGGTTCGGGTGCGCGCTGCCCGGTGCCCTGCCAGTGCGCGGGCGTGACAATAATCTAGTATCAGCGCGCCGATTACCGGAACCACCGCGATCCCCAAGAGCAACGGCATTGCGAATCCATTGCCACCCACGGCCACCAGAGACTGAAAGAACACGCTCATAACCGCGAGCGCGAGAAGGCAGGCCCCCGTCGCAATGGCAAACAGGAAAGATACATATCGTGCCCAATTTGGCGTCCCCCGATCAGCCATTAATCCGCTTTCCTCGCGGGTCCGTGCCTGGTCAGGAATCGCTGTCGCCGAGCCATCATAAATGTCCGACTTAAGCTCTGCTTCTGCTTTCATGGTGCCCTCCAACGCCGAGCGTCTGCCCCCGTCTGTAACCGCAACCGGTTAACAAGCCCTTTTGATGAAACCTTTTGGAACTTCTCTTTTTCTTAACCACTTAGGCGCTATCGAGGCAGGGAAACGCAGTTAATCGAGGGCCCCAATGTCATCGAATACAGGCAAACAAGGCGCGACGCTTGGATTGGCGGTTGCACTCTTCGCAGGAGCGGCGGTTGCCATCGCCGGCGCAGCTTGGGCCATAGGTTCAGCCGCGCGCGGGGTCTTCCTGGCACAGGAAGAAGAAATCATTCCGATCGTCGCCGGTTCCGATCTCGACAGCCTGCCCGCGCTCATGCGCGGCAATCGCTTGGCGGAAACCACTTCGATGGTCCGCGGAGAACCCATGCGCGAGGTTGTCCCTCGGATGTGCGAAATGCCCGATGACTATTTTGATAACCTTGACGAGTTGGAAGATCGCGAACCAGGCTACACGCGCCGGAACGAATATGTTCGCAAGTATCAACCGCGCCGTGGTTTTCTGAACGAACGTGAAATGCGCGCGGCGCGCGTGGCCTGGCACTATTTCGAGAAGTTCACGCAGGAAGAAACCGGTCTGGCCAATTCAGTGGGCAACTACCCGTCCACTACGCTTTGGGACACGGCGTCTTACATCGCGGGCGCGGTCGCAGCCTACGAGCTATGTATTATCGAAAAGCCGGAGTTTGATCGCCGGATCACCCTGCTCTTAACCACGATCAAGGACCTGGACCTGTTCCGGAAGGAACTCCCCAACAAAGTGTATCACACGGCCACCGGTGAAAAAGTTGACTATACCAACCAGTCCGGAGAAATCGGTTTCTCGGCCCTCGATATAGGCCGGTTCCTCGTGTGGATGCGCATTCTAAAAAACCGATATCCCTATCTCGGCAACACCATAGATTCCGTATTGCTCAAATGGGATTATTCCAACGTGGTCGACAGCGAAGGTGTGATGTGGGGGGCCTATGTCGACGCAGAAACCAATGAGACTGTCTATGCCCAGGAAGGTCGCTTGGGCTATGAAGAATATGCTGCCAAAGGCTTTGCATTATGGGGGTTTAAACCCACGCTAGCCCATCGGGCAGAGCCGTTTTTGACGGCGTCGATCTTTGGTGTGCAGATCCCCTATGACGGTCGGGATCCGCGGATCTTCCACTCCCAGAACTACGTCGTGACGGAATCCTACCTGCAAGACGGGCTGGAACTGGGGTGGGACATGCCGTTTGACGACAGCTCCCCGGACTGGTTGCACTCCGACGGGTGGCGCGCAGAATTTGCCGACCGCATTTACCAAGTTCAAGAAAACCGTTGGCGCCGAACAGGGTTCATGACGGCCCGCTCGGAACACAATGTCAAAGGCCCGCCCTACTTTACCTACGACACGATTTTCTCGGATGGTTACCCATGGAATACGGTGACACCCCGCGGCGACTATGTGCCGGACCATGCCGCCGTCGCTTCCAAGGCTGCACTCGGGCTCTGGGCGCTCTGGGACACCGAATACACGGACGTGCTCTACGAAGCGATAATCGAGCTTTACGACCCCGAGAACGGCATGTTCGAGGGACTGTATGAACGCGGCCAGGGACGCGTTGAAATCTATACTGCCAATAACAACGGCATAATCCTGACCTCGCTTCTGCACAAAGTGCAAGGCAAGATCCTGACGCCCTACAGGGGCGAAACTGAGGTCTGGTTCACGGCTTTCCGTGATCAGGACGCACGCTTCCGCCGCAATCTTCCCGATCCACCTACCGAAAGGGACTGGCTCCCTGCGCTGCGGCACTCGGTCCAAACAGAGGCAGACTACTGATGAAACAGCTTCTTCTTACCACCGCTCTGGTCGCGAGTCTCAATGCACCGTTCAATGGTGCGAGTGCGCAAAACGCAGGAGACACCGCAGGCACCGTTGCCGAAGACCAGCGTCCATCTGGCGCGCAGGCCTTTACCCCGGAAAACGCCATACTCAATACGGCCGTTCTTTTCGCCGTGGGTGCCCGCGAAGCTCAGCAAAGCCTGCGCAACGCCTTTGGCTGGCCTACCTTTCAGGAAGGTTTGGTCCACGGCGTCTACTTCCGTTTTGACCCAGATGGATACGCACGGTTTTCTCCCTCGCCCCGTCTGGATACAGACGTTTTCGAGGTAATCTGCCGCCCCCGCACCTACACCTGCATGGCCCGCAAGGGACCCCTCATGCTGACGTTGAGCTCAGATGGGCGCGTTCAGATCATGATCGACCAGGTTCAGGCTACGGACACCTTCGCGTTGAACGACGGGTTCTCGGAACTGCAGATTCCGCCGCGTGTAAATGGTGTGCTGGATCCACAGATCGAGGCGCTTTTGTCCGGTGGCGGCAGCCTTGTCGTTCGCCGCAATGGCGAAGTTCTCGAAGATATTTCCCTTCAGGGCTTTTCGGCGGTCCATGCCTACTTGCTCTGGGTGGCCGCCCGGCAAGACTACACGGTGCTTCCCCGTGATTGGCCCGTGCCGAACGGGCTTACCCCGGCGCCTTCCCAGACCCCACAGTCTAACGCGTGGCCCAACCTATCACTGCGCAGCGCGCCCGTGCTTGAGCAGAGTGCCGCACAACAACTTGCTCAAGTATCTGACAACGCGCAAGATACCCCAGAAATGGCCGCCCTTCGATCTGAGGTGTCGCTGCTGCGAGATTTGCTGCTTGCTCAGACAGGCGGGGGAGGTTTTCCCACCGCTGCGACCATGGCGCAAACGCCGGTTTCAACCACTACCCAAACTCCGGTTGCGATCCAGTCCGAACTCGATACCCTCAGCAGAAGTATGGGGATAGCGCCTGCCATGCTCGATGGTGATGGCTTCGCCATCGAGCACGACGCCTTTGACCATGATCACACCATGGGAATGAAGAATTCCGGGGCCGGCGCGATGGTGGGGCACGAAATGAACGTGGACCAGCATGGCATGGACGCCAATGTCGACATCAGGCATCTACAATACCTCACCGGCGAGATGCACTTCGACACGCGCACCGCGCTGCTCATCTTGCAGCTCAGCCATAGTGTCGCCGCCGGGGAACCCGTGGACGCGTCTATCAGCTCGGCCCTTCAGCCGTCAGCTTCTGCGTCCCTCTTTCAACAGCTCAGCGCCGTCATGGCCAACGACGGCTCTACCGTGGCCCTGGATGCCGGCACTGATCCCGGGGATGAGTACGCCCTCCTTGCCACGTATTTTCGTTCCGTAATCGGCGAGTGAACCCGCAATCGAGAGACCCTCTCAACTGTAGGCCTTCAACCACGATGAGCCTTTTAGAGCCTTATCCTCCTTTGGGAGGACCGATCTGTCTAGGCGTCGGCCTTTTCGGCGCCCTTTGGCGATCGGTGGGGCGCGGGTCGCGAACGCAATGCCGTGGCCTGCGAGCTCACCGCTCATACACTCATAGGATACAATCATAGGATGATTGGCGAAGCTCGGGCCGCGAACCGGTATCGCAAGACGACCGAGTTCGCCATAGAGCCATCGCAGACATGTCCTGTCGTCCGAGCTTCGCAGTAAATCGCGAACTTGAGCGAGCGCGAAACTCAGAAGATATCAATCTATTGGAAACTTCCGCCGCGCACGCCAGATCGCCTGATCCCGAGGACGTCCCAAGACCTGATGATTGTCTCTCGACTCGGATCGTGGTCGTCAGGGATCACCGCCCAAGGACCAAAGCTCTCGGTTTTTGCCGACGGACCTTAGCGGACGCTCCACAAAGGTCCGAAGACCTGGAAATGTAACGCTTCAAGGATTACCCCATTGGTGTTCAGCGTGAGCGCTTCATTGACCGCTCCATCTACCTCATAGATGCCCGCGGGAAACCCTTCTTCACCTGCCAACCCTATGACTTCGTCCCGCGCTAGCGCAGCGTAATCTGTCCCGAATACGGCCGACCACCCAAAGGTCGCCTTTGTGCTGACGGTTCGCAATTCGTCGTGAAAATGACCCTCCTCGGTGATCACGCCCCATGGTCGCCCATTGGTTGTCACCGAAGAGTAAGCAAAATACGGCGCTCTATCGAGGTGGTCTTCTGAGACTGCCGTGACTTGCCCTGTTTCCTCATAGCGCGCCTCCTGTGCGGCATAGATCCGATGCGCCAACGCCAGATTCTCGGCATCGAGGCCCAGTTCAATCGCGAGCAATAGGTACGGCTCGCTTAATGTTGGGGTGATCGCGCCAAAACTACTTGCTCGACGCAAGTCCGTCGGCACTTCGACCCCTTCGACGTCTGTCCAGGCCACGATGCGCTCGGCAGACATCGCCCGGATCACGTCAAGCCCCCAGAGCGCGGCTGCGCGCGCTCCATACTGCTCATAGCCGATCCGACCTTCTTGGGGGTACAGGATTTCGCCAGACTCCGTGCGCAACGCACCAATAAGTTCTCCTTCCGCGGTCATCGACGAAAGATCCCAACCAGCGAGAACTTGACGGATTGCATCCCCGTGTTGTGGATGGTGTTTTTCCACGACCCGCAGGCCCATCAAAAGTCGCGCAATATCAAGCGCAGACCACCCGATCCCAAGCTCGGCCCTTTCGTTGGCATAGGTAACCATTTCCAAGCTCTGCGTGTCGTACACTTTGTTGGGCAACCGACCGTCAAAGAGTTCGACGCGCCCCAAACCTTCGATGAACGAAGCGACCCGGAAGTTGAATTCATCCGCATCCACGACACCAAGCCGCGCCGCGGATACAAGCGCCAACAGATACGTCCCTTGATCCCAAAGCGTCGTCGAAGGGAATCCGGACACAGAGTTCACAAGACCCGTCGACGGCTGCGTGTTAGCCTCGAAATACCGCCAAGCGGCCTGTGCGGCCTCACGTTCCACCTGTGTAAGAGGACCCTTTTCTGCCAGCTCGATCGGCACCGAAGACAGGTCAATACGCCCTTCGAACGCCCGTGCAATGGCCAGCGAGGCACCGTCCAAAAGCGTGGCGGACCCGGCTGCCAAAAGAAGACCAGCAGAGAAGATGAAAGGGGCCCGCGCCCCGGAAAAACCCTTCCTATCCGTCATGGGCGTGCCTCCCTTGGGTTTAGATGTCGCGTCGTAATGTGCTTGCTCTTATCGCCGGCCTGGGGCCGCCAAAACGCTGCGCGTACGGCGCTGGCCAGCGCCAAAGCACACCATGACAGCCAAAAGTAGTTCACGATCAAAAGCGATGCGGTATGGGCCCGTGAACCAGTCAAATGCGCATAGAGCCCATAGATTGCTGCGGCGGCCATCACCGCCAAGATCGCGAGATGCGGCCAGATGAATCGCAGTGCTCCGCTAAAGATTGGCGTCTTGGGCGTCGGCTGAAATTGCACTTTCCTGCCGAGTACAACCAAGCAAAAAGCCTTGAGCGTAACTGGCAAAGCAGCAAGCGCGAGAATGCGGCCCTGATTGCCGTCCTGACCCTTTGCGCCCAGCGCCAAAGCCAGTTCATTTGCCAGTAAAAGCGGCAGCAAATGCAAAAAGAACGCCGTTGAATAAGCAGCCACCGGCGACAGCCCAGTAAACAGTGTAACGACAGGAGCCACCATTAGGATCAACAGCACGAAGCTGCTCAAATACGACCAAAGCGTCGCTGCATAATGCAGCTTTGTGACCAAAGGCATGTGGCGGTTAAGCAGCGGGTTCGACCTCAGCATGAGATCGATGGTACCACCGGCATATTTCAACTTCTGGCCAGCCCAGGCCTCCATGCTCCAGGGTGACAACATCTTGCACTCTATCCGCGGGTGGTAAACCGATCGCCAACGACGGTCCTCTGAACCGTGCAACAGCATCGATGTGTAAATGTCCTCACTGACATGGAACCGAAAAGGTTGCAGCGGTGTCAAAGTCGGGTGCCAGGCGCGCGACGTATTCGCCTCTGCCCGGTCCGCACGATGCCGTGACAAGGCATCTTCAAAGAGCGGCTCGCGTCGATGAATGGACCCCGCCCCGCAACAAAAGCTGGCACCGTGGCGGTTCCTGCGCCTTTGAATGATATCGAAAAACAGCATCGAGCCGCTCAAGAACGGATCCGCGCCGCGGCGAGGGGTGCCAGAAAGAAATGCAAGCATTCTTGCCAAGGGCGCGGCCCAGGATGGGAAACGGGCCCCCCAGGGTTCGCCTTGCGGCACATCATAGAACCAGTGCGGTGTTTGCACCCACGCAACATCGGGGTCGCGAAAATAGCCCAGCGTGTTCTTCAGGAAATCGGGAAAAAGCCGCGTGTCCGCGTCGCAGATGACGATAAATTCGCCGTCGGTTTGAAACAGCGCGTTGCGCAGATTCCCCGCCTTGTAACCGCGATTGTCTTTCCGGGCGATGTAGTTCACGCCAAACCGCGCTGCGAGCGCTGCCATCAGCGGCCGGTTGCCATCGTCGAGCAGATGAATCTCGCACCGCCAACCTACCGGCACGCGGACGGCACATGCGTCCGTCAGCGTCGCCTCCAAGACTGCTAGGTCTTCGTCGTAAGTAGCAACAAAGATGTCGACGAGCAGGTGATCTTCCCCCCGCAAACCGACATCCAATGGGTTCCGTGGCGGTGGCCGCTCAGAACTGTCCGCCTCCTCCCAGATGTCAAAAAAATACAGGAGAGTCCCCAGAAACATGAGCGTTTCCGCGCCCGCAACAAGTATCGAAAACCCATAGGCTTCGAGGTTAAGAGACGCCGTCCAACGCCAGAAAAGGTACCAGACGCCGAGCCCAAGCGTGAAAGCAGCCGAAAGTTGCCAGAGTACCGTTCGACGCGCCGACATCGCTGGTAATTCGGGCGGAACAACCTGCTCGTACGCCCGGAAGTAATCGGCGGGCGCACTGGGGCTTTTGGGTTGGCTATCGCGCCACCCTGCCCGACGGCGGTACCCGGTCCAGCCGTGCCGTACCAGCTTCATTCTCATCATGATCTCGTTGATCATCCAGCCCTAGCTCGCTTGCGCGAACTGTAACCCGCGGCTTGTCCGGATTGCGTCCGCGCCATCCAGATCGATGACGTCAGTGTACAGCGCATGCTGATCCACACCTGCCCCAACAGGAAACACATCCGGGAGAGGATCTCGGGGCTGCTGCGAGCCGTCTGCAAAGGCGTGCATTACAGCCCAGTTTCCCGTCGCAATAGCGCCATCCACAATGGATCCTTCGGCGGCACGCGTCGCTGGGCAAAGGATCGAATTGCGCACATAACTCCCCGATTCTACCACTGCATCTTTGCCGACGACAACGGGACCGCGCAGGGTGGCACCGCGTTCAATGACCGCGCCGGCGCCAAGGTATGCGGGTCCTTTAATGTCTCCCAATCGGGCGACCTTCGCCCCCTGTTCGGCCCAAACCCCCGATTTGATCATCTCTGCTTTCGGCGAAAGTTCGGGTAACCGGCCTTCCAACGCGGCGGTCCAGGCAGCCATGTAATCGCGCCCGCAACCAATATCGATCCACTTGAATGGCTCATCAAAGATCTGGAGACGCCCGCCACTTGCCAAAACAGCAGGCAACAGATCAGTTGCGATATCGGCCCCCTGTCGTTCCTTCAGAAAACCGGTAACGCGCGGTGACAGGATGTAGATCCCGGTATTTGCAAGCTTCGAGCGCGCTTCTTCGCGGCTCGGTTTCTCCTGAAAGGTCAGCACCCTGCCCGCTTCACCATGGACCATGATGCCATATTTGTGCACGTCACTTTCGGCAACGGACTGGGCGGCGATGGTGATATCCGCATCATGTGCGCGATGGCACGCCATCATCGCGACAAGATCCACGTCGACCAGCGCGTCGCCGCACATGACGATCGTATCGGTCTGGAGGCCATTATTGTCTTCGGCCCAGCGCGCGAGTGTGGAGGCCGACCCCAATGGCGCTGCACTCCAACGGCCTTCGTTGGTGCAACCTTCGTTCAGATAAAATAGAGACTGCCCCGTTGCACGCCCCATTCCGAAATGGTCCAGAACCTGCGGCCCCAGATGCCCGGGGTTTAGAACGACATCGCGCACACCAAAACTACCGAGATGGCGCAAGATGTGCTCCAAGACCGGGCGACCCATGATGTCGAGCATGGGTTTCGGCGTCAGGGTTGAAAGCGGGGCGATGCGGCGGCCTTCTCCTGCACATAGAACGACTGCTGGAGTGTTAGCGAGCATCGCCGATTTCACCTCCGCCGCCGCGAAAGCCCGCTCTCGCGTGGCATAGACCGGGATGATCTGGTCGACAGAGCGGTCCTTTAAGGCCGACATAAGTGCCGGCGCCACGTTCATCAGCGACAGCCGGGCTTTCGGCAAACTCTGTGCTGCTAATTCGAGCAAAAGTGCGATGTCAGACGCCCGTAGTGTCGTCGCCGCTGCCATGTCCAGAACGATTGCTCTGGCCCCGGCCCTTACAGCAGAGGTTATGGCCTCACGTCCTGTGGCATAGCCGCTACTTCCGAGGCGGCCAGTCTCCAGCCGAAGCATTGCCACATCACCCTCAGACTCCAGAAGTCTTATCATCGCTAGAACTCCACTACATACATGTGACCCGCACGCGCGCCTCGAACGCCTGCGCTGGGCCTTACAATCCAAAAATTGGACCCGCAGCTTGCCTCGGGCAAAGTGCGTTCCCTCTCAGTGAAATTTTCACTCACGCTCGCACCTCTGGCGCAGGTTGGAGTCCCGGCAGCGGTCCTAAGCCGACGGTCCAGGCCAAAGGCCGCAGCCTTTCCAGCCCCATCACCAAAAGAGTCGTCGCTGGAACGGCGAGCCCAATTTTCACAAGCACTTGCGCCGTGGGATCCAGCGCTCGACCCGCGATGCCAATTTCAATGAGGTCGAGACAAATCGGGTGGCACAGATAGATCCCGAAGGAATACTTCGCCAAGCGCGATATAACCGGCGGCCACGCACGATGTGCGAGCACAAGGCACCCGGCGAACAGAACAGCGGGGAACAGGAAGTCGGCCCAATAGCCGGCGGTATAGCTATGTTGCCAAATGCCGGTTTGCGCCGTTTTCCATGCCCCCGCCAGTTTGATCAGGAATAGCATGGCCGCCAATAGACCCAATGGCGCAATCCACGGGCTCAGATCCCTTGCCTTTCCCCAACGTTCCCAGATGCCGAGCATCGCCGCCGCAACGAAACCGTACCCGCAGTAGGTCAGCACCTTCACGGCGCGCAGAATATAGTCAAAGCCCGGTTCTCCCATGAAGTTGGCCCACAAGAACACATCGAGTTCCCGTTTGATCAAGAGACAGGCCAGCACGCCCGCGCCCAGCCAAACGTGGGTCTTCGCCAGGCGGAAGAAGGGGTAGAACAGCACCAGCCCAAACAACGTTGGAAGGAAATGCATGTGGTATTTTGATGATCCGAGCACGAAGTAGTCGACCCACACCATCGGCTGCCCCAGCCGCGCCCAAAGGACGTCCGCATACCCGAACTGGCTGGCCTTGATCAGGCTGTAAAAGGCATAAAACACCGTCCAGAAGGCAAAAGGTACCAACAGGCGACGCATCTGTTCCTTGATCGTCGCCCCGTAGCCACGCGGGCGGCGATCCAGCGCCATCAGCAGCAAAAACAGCGAGATGATCAGAAAGAGCTCCGTCCGCGCGGTATAGATTACAGCACGGATCAGCAGTGGACCATATCGGTCCTCCACGGGCCAATCAGCAAATGGTTGACCAGCGGCGTCGGCGGTGGCGTGCAATCCCACCATCGAGACGCCCGCAATGAGCCGCAGCGCGTCGAGCCATGCCAATCTTTGTGAGGTCACACGTCAATCCCCGTTTGTTCGGGGCCTGTCTGGCAAAGATGCCCTTACAAAACATAAACGCGCGGCATTTCGCTCGAAAAAAACAATCATTTTGGACGTTTACGAGATGTTAGGCATGGATGCTTAACACAGCGCGGGACGGAGGATGCCATGCAACGATTTCTGCTTCTTGTCGCGCTTGCTATCTGGGGCTACCCCGCACCGATTTCGGCGGCGGGTAACTGTGATGTGCCGACGCAAGACAGGCCTGATCATTGCCCCAGCGATGACCGTATCGCGGCTCTTGATCAGGCGATGCTCGAAAACCACGTGTTCTTTCCACGCGGGGGCGCAGGCCTGGACGATGATGCCACTGCGCAGATCGCGCTTCTGGCACGTTTGCTCGACACCCAGGCCATGGCGGGCGTCTGCCTGAAATTGGTGGGCCACTCAGACAGTTCCGGGGGGACGGCGGCCAACGCCGCGCTCTCCGAACGGCGGGCCGAGGCCGTGCGCGCAGCACTGGAAAGTGAGCTTGGCACTAACGCGCCCCCCATCGTTGTAGAGGCCATGGGCGAGGATGACCTGCTGCCAGATCTTCCCACAACCCATGTCGCGCAACGTCGCGTGACGCTCTGGGCCAAGGCCTGCGACGCAGGCTAAAGCACGCTCGCCCGCTTAGCCCCAAGACCGGGCGCCTGAGACCACCTAGGCCAGTTCTTGGTCCACTTCAGAATTCAACATGATGGCGCGACCCTCCTGTGCCGACTGCTGCGCCGCCAGACCGATCTCCACGGCCTTCGCGCCATCTGACAACGTCACCTCGACCTCGCCCTCACCACGCACCACAGCGTTGAAACGCTGATGTTGGTAGAAGGTCGACCCATGGTGATCGCCCGCGGCGAGGATTTCAGGATCCACCAGCACGGCCCGTTCCTGCGGCCCCATGGGCGAACGCGGCGACAGGACAAGGCGCGGCTCCGGCGCCGGTCCCAGCTTTTCGCTCCAGAAACGTCCGGGGCCCGGAACGTGGCACTCGATTTTCCCGTCGCGGCCAACGGCCGAAATCTCTTCCTGATAGCGGCTGCCCTCGGCGAACATGCACAGCTCCAGCATCGCGCGTTTGCCATTGGCGAAATCCACGATGACATAGCCATTATCCCAGATATCCGGGACCTCCCCCGCATAGCTCTCGCCGGTATGGTTCACCGACTGCCCCGCGCTCGCCATCACCCGCACGGCCTCCGATTTCATCGCCAGCCGCATGAGATCAAAGAAATGGCAGCACTTCTCCACCAGCGTCCCGCCGGTATTGCGGTTAAACCGGTTCCAGTTGCCGATCTTCTGGAGGAACGGGAAACGGTGCTCTCGGATCGTGAGCATCTCGATCCCGCCCGTGGCCGACAGCATCTCGTCAAAGAACGCCGCCACCGGCGGCATATAGCGATACTCCATCGCGACCCAGACCGGCGCCTGGTACCGCTCTTCGAACACCTTCAGCCGCGAAGCCTGATCGACATGGGTATAGAGCGGCTTTTCGCACAGGATCGGCAGATGCCGGATCGATGAGATTTCAAACAGCTGGTCCACATGCAGGTGGTTGGGGCTCACAATCACCAGCGCATCCACAGTCTCATCGCGCACCAGATCGGCCAGCGTCGGCGCAATCCGCGCGCCGCCTGCCAGCGCTGCGCCTGCCTCGGCGATCTCGGGCAGCGGATCAAAGACCGCCGTGACCTGCCCCTGCGGCAGCAGATTGATGTTCCTGATGTGCTCCTGGCCCATCATCCCGCAGCCAATGATACCGTATCTGACCCGATCCATTCTTTTCACCTGTTGCGCGACACGAATTCCGCGCGCTTGCTGTCAAACCAAGTTTGTGACGCCTCGACGACGCCCCGTGTTCCTGCCCAACCGAGCCGCCGCACATAACCGCAAGCCGCTCCCGGCACCAGATCGAGCTGCCCTCGACCCCAGTCCGGCACCTCTCCCACGCTCACGCGGTCCTCGGTGCGGTCAATGGCGATGCCCAGCTCCCGCTGAAACGTCAGATAAAGGCTCTCTGACAAATCCCCGGGGCCGAGCTCCGCCGCCCCCGGCGTATCGAGCCAGATTTCCTCCAGCGCTGCGGGTTTGTCATCGAGAAGCCGCAGCCGCCGAATGCGAAGGACCTCGCCCTGCCCGCCCTCGGTCTCCAGCCCCTCGGGCCGCGCGACAGCCTCCGCGCTCAGCACATGGGCCGTGGGCAACCCGCCCCCGCCCGGCACATCCAGTCGGAAAAACGCATAGATCGACCGCACGTCGCCCCGCGCCCGCACATAGTTCCCGGATCCCTGCACGCGCTCGAGCAACCCGCGCTCAGTCAGATTATCCAAGGCCCGCCTGAGCGTCCCCACCGAGATCTGCAAATCCGTAGCCATCTCGCGTTCAGGCGGTAGACGCGCACCATCCGCCAGCCGGCCAGAGGCCACTTCACGCATCAGCAGTTCGCTGATCTGCATGTGTTTGGGCAGGCTCCCCCGGTCGTCCACGAAAATCGCTCCCCCGCAATTGATACAGGATTGATGCACTCAATTTTCGATGCTACGCAAGGCTAAAATCAAGACCCGCAAGACGAGAATCAATGACCATCGTCCCGATCACTTCTCCCGACCTAACCGGAGCCGAAGTCAGCTGGTTTTCAGCGCTCTGCTCGGATGATTACCAGTTCCTCGGCGTCCCCGAAGGCGACCTGCGCTCCAGCTGGGCCCATTGCCGCGACATCCTGCTCGAGGCTGAAAAACAGGGGTTCCGCAACATCCTGTGCCCGTCCTCCTATCAGGTCGGTCAGGACACGCTCAGCTTTGTGGCGGGCTGCGCGCCGCTGACCTCGAAAATCAACATGCTCGCCGCCGTGCGCTGCGGTGAGATGCAGCCGATCATGCTGGCACGCACCATCGCCACCCTCGACCACATGCTCGAAGGCCGCCTGACGGTGAACATCATCTCCTCGGACTTCCCCGGCGAGGTCGCCGAGTCAGGTTTCCGCTATCAACGCTCCCGCGAGGTGGTGGAAATCCTGAAACAGGCGTGGACTCAGGACGAGATCAATTACGAGGGCGAGGTCTACAATTTCCAGGGCCTCACCACCGACCCCGCGCGCCCCTACCAGACCGGCGGTCCCCTGCTTTATTTCGGCGGCTACTCCCCCGCCGCGCTCGACCTCTGCGGCCAGCATTGCGACGTCTACCTCATGTGGCCCGAGCCCAAGGAAAACCTCGCCCAGCGGATGCAGGACGTGAACGCTGTGGCCGAGAAATACGACCGCACGCTCGATTACGGCCTGCGCGTCCACATGATCGTCCGCGACACCGAGGCAGAGGCCCGCGAATACGCCGATTACATCGTCTCCAAACTGGATGACGACTATGGCAAACTGATCCGCGACCGGGCGCACGACTCCATCTCATTGGGGGTCAGCCATCAGGCCAAGGCGCGCGAGCTTGCTGACAAATACGGCTATGTTGAACCGCATCTCTGGACCGGCGTGGGCCGTGCGCGTTCGGGCTGTGGCGCGGCTCTCGTCGGGTCCGCCGATCAGGTCCTCACCCAGATTGAAGAGTACAAAAAGATGGGCATCCGCGCCTTCATCTTCTCCGGTTATCCGCATATCGAGGAATGCCAGCATTTCGGCCGTCTCGTGATGCCGGAACTTGAAACCGTCAGCCTGCCCCACGCCTATGGACGCGTCCCGGCAGACACCCCGAAAACCCCGCTCGGCGCAGGAGAACGCAGATAATGGAACGGGTCACCCTATCCCCCGGCTTTGAAATGAGCCGCATCGTCTATGGCATGTGGCGTCTGGGCGACGATGCGGACACGTCACCCGCCCACGTGCAGGCCAAAATCGAGGCCTGCCTCGAACAGGGCATCACCACGATGGATCAGGCCGACATCTATGGCGGCTACGAGGCCGAGGAAGTGCTCGGCAACGCGCTCAAAACCGCGCCCGCCCTCAAGGACCAGATCGAAATCGTCACCAAATGCGATATCGTGGCCCCTGCCGGCCGCTATGCTGACGCACGGGTCAAATACTACGACACCTCGCGTACCCATATCGAGGCCTCCGTCGACCACAGCCTGCGCCTGATGAATGTCGACAAGATCGACCTCCTGCTCATCCACCGCCCCGATCCGTTCATGGACCCGGCCGAGACCGGCGCGGCGCTCGATGCTGTCGT
>JBCDKE010000029.1:0-32170 GCA_038747015.1 Pseudomonadota bacterium | reverse complement strand
GCTCATGGCGCTGATCGTGAACGAGCCCGATAGCTCTTCGGGGGGTTTTGGCCTCGGGCCACGCACCCTTGTTTTGCTGGACGATCTCGCGAACTCGAGCCTGCTGGAGCCCGGCACACTCTTTTCCACGAAGTACAGATTGGCCCTGCCTGAAGGTGCTGATTTGGCTGTGCTGGAGGCAGACGCCGAAGCCCGCTTTGCCGAAAGCGGGCTGCGCTGGACGGATGCCCGCAACGGGGCACCAGGGATCAGCGAATTCGTCGACCGTCTGGGGGCGTTCCTGATCCTAGTGGGTCTCTCCGGCCTCGCCGTAGGCGGCGTCGGCGTCAGCTCCGCCGTGCGCGCTTATCTGTCGACCAAGACCTCTGTCATCGCCACGCTCAAAACCCTGGGTGCCAGCCGCAACACGATCTTCCAGACGTATTTCATCCAAATCGGCATTCTCACGGGCTTGGGCCTCGTCATCGGGCTGATCCTCGGCGCGGCCCTTCCGCTGATCTTTGCCCCGCTCATCGAGGCCCGCCTGCCCGTCCCAGCGGTCTTTGGCATCTATCACGGCCCGCTTCTCGAGGCCGCGATCTACGGTCTGCTGGCCGCGTTGATCTTCACGCTCTGGCCTCTCGCACGGGCCGAGGAAATCCGTCCTGCCGCACTGTTTCGTGACGCGCTGTCGAGCGGTCGCATCCTGCCAGCGGGCCGATATCTCGTCGCGACGCTCCTTGCTGCCGGGGCTCTGATTGGCACCGCTGCGCTCTTTTCCGAAACGCTTTTCCTGACGCTTTGGACGGCGGGTGGCATCATTGGCGCGCTAATCGTTTTGGCACTGGCATCGATCCTGATCCGCTTCCTCGCACAACGTTTGGCCGCCGCACGGGCCGCGCGGGGCCGCACATCCCTGCGCCTCGCGCTCGGCGCCATCGGCGGGCCGAGGGAAGAGGCCGCTTCGGTGGTTCTGTCACTCGGGCTCGGGCTCTCGGTGCTCGCCGCCGTGGGCCAGATCGACGGTAATCTGCGCGGGGCCATCACCGGGGAACTGCCCGATGTGGCCCCGTCCTATTTCTTCGTCGATATACAGAACGATCAGCTTCCCGGCTTCATGGAGCGGCTCGAAAACGATCCAGAAGTATCCCGCATTGACAGCGCCCCCATGCTCCGCGGGATCATCACGCGCATCAATGGTCAGCCAGCAGCAGAAGTCGCAGGCGATCACTGGGTGCTCGAAGGCGACCGGGGCGTGACCTACTCTGCCGAGGTCCCCGACAACACGCGCGTTGTCGACGGCACATGGTGGGAGGACGGATACTCCGGGCCGCCACAGATCAGCTTTGCCGCCGAAGAAGCGATGGAGATGGGACTCAACCTCGGTGACGAGCTGACCGTCAACATTCTGGGACGCGACATCACCGGGGAAATCACCAGTTTCCGCGAGGTGGATTTCTCGAATGCCGGGATCGGATTCATCCTGTCGATGAACCCGGCGGCCCTCGCCGGCGCGCCGCACACTCATATCGCCACGGTCTACGCGTCTGAGGCGGCCGAGGCCCCGATCCTGCGCGACCTGGCGGGCCAGTTCCCAAACATCACCGCGATCCGCGTGCGCGACGCCATCGACCGCGTGGCAAACCTGCTGAGCGGGCTGGCTGCGGCCACGTCCTATGGGGCTTCTGCCACGCTTCTGACAGGCTTTCTCGTCCTCATCGGGGCCGCTGCCGCGGGTCAGCGGGCACGTACTTATGAGGCAGCAATCCTCAAGACGTTGGGCGCGAGTCGGGGGGCCATCCTGCGAAGCTTTGCGCTGCGTTCGGCCATCCTCGGGTTCGGCGCAGGCGCGGTCGCACTCGTCGCCGGGGCCATAGGCGGCTGGGCCGTCTCGCGATACATTTTCGAGACGGACTACACGCTGATCTGGGACAATGCGCTAGTAATTATCGGTGCGGGCATTGTGACGACCTTGGTGGCGGGTCTCGCCTTCTCGCTGGGCCCGCTCGCCGCCCGCCCAGCCCAAGTGCTCAGGAACCGAGAATGAAACGCGTCTTTGGCTACGGGTCCCTGGTGAACCGACGGACCCACGACTTTCCCGCCGGCGTCGGGACGCTCTCTGGGTGGCAGCGCGTTTGGGTGTCCCTGCCAGATCGCCCCGTCGCGATCCTCTCGGCAGAGCCTGCGCCGGGTCAAATCGAGGGCCTCTACATGGACGTCTCCGCAGAGGCCCAACCGGACCTGGACAGGCGCGAGATCGAGTATGACTGCCTCCGGCTGGAAGACGGATCCTTTGTCTACTCCATTCCGCAAAAGAGCATCGTGCCTGAGGCCAAGCCGATCCTGCGCAGCTATCTCGACGTGGTCATGCAGGGTTTCGAAACCGAACTTGGCGAGGCCAGCCTGACCCGGTTCATGGCGACGACGGTCGGATGGAATCTAGGCATTCTCGATGACCGCGCCACCCCGATTTATCCGCGCGCGCAGGTTCTCACGGCAGAACAGACAGCGCGATACGATGACCTCTTGGCCTCAGTGCCGGTGGTTAAAGAGCTGGTGTAGCCTGCCCTGCCGCTCATGCGGCTTGGCTACAACCAGCGTTTCCTCGCGAGCGATGCGCTGCACGCGAAACACCAGCAAGAATGAGATCAGCGCGAAAACAACGCCCCCCGCCGCCTGGCCGATCAACACTCCGGGAGCGCCATAGAACGACGCTCCCAAGATCACGAAGGGAATCGTGCCCAATGTGTGGCGACCCCAGTTGATCCAGGTCGAATAGAACGGGTGCCCGAGATTGTTGAACGACGCATTGGTGACAAAAATCACCCCGTTGAAGAACCAAGCCAGCGCCAGCGGGCCGCAGAACAGGAAGAGTAGATCGCGCGCTACGCCTTCGGCCTGGAAGAGAGATGCCAGAGGCTGCCTGAGGAAAAACAGGATCAGCGCCACGGTCACACAGATCATCGCGGTAAAGATGATCCCCTCCCGGAACGCCTTTTCCACGCGGTCAAACAACTTGGCCCCGTAGTTCTGACCGATGATCGGGCCGATCGCCCCAGAGAGCGCGAATAGAACGGCGAAGGACACCGGCGTCAGACGGCCCACGATGGCCATGCCCGCCACCGCATCCGCGCCGTATTCGGCCATGGAGCGCGTCACATAGGCCTGCCCGATGGGCGTGGCGAGTTGGGTGAGAATTGCGGGAAAGGCGATCACCGCAAGCGGCCTGAAATCGCGCATCAGAACCGAGGCTTGGGGCCGCTCGAGACCGCCGTGATGAGCAAAAATAGGACGCAACGCCCAGTAAGCGATGGCAAAGCGCGCGCAGACGCTAGCAATGGCCGCCCCGGTGAGCTCGAGGTCGAGCCCAAAAATCAGGATCGGGTCGAGGACGGCGTTCACGATGCCGCCTGCCACAGTGGCGAACATCGACCGCCGGGCGTCACCGTAGGCGCGCAGGATAGCGCCACCCACCATGCCGATCAGCAAGAGAGGCAGCGACGGGATAATGATGCGCAGGTAATTCGTAGCGAGCTCCAGGGTATCCCCCGACGCGCCCATGAGGCTCGCGAGGGCGGGAATGTTGAACCAAACCAGCGCCGAGAATAACGCGCCAAACGTCACGCCCCAGACCAGCGACGTAGTGGACCGTTCTCGGGCCAAGGCTTCATCGCCTTCCCCCAGCGCTCGAGAGACCAGCGCGCCCGAGGCGATGGCCATTCCGATCCCGAAACTCGATGTGAAAAAGAGGATGGCGCCCGCATAACCGATGGCGGCGGCGAGCTCTTCCTTACCGAGCATAGAGATGAAGATCATGTCGACAAAGTCGACGAGGAAGACCGCAATCAGCCCGATGGATGCCGTAAACGACATCACTGTGATGTGCTTAAAGAGGCTGCCTTCTAAAAACTTCGCCCCTTCTGCCATCTCTTACCCCTTTGCCTTGATCACCTGCATCAACGGCAGGAGTGCCGCCATGTCAGGGCCAGCAGTCTGTCCTGTCAACGCTTTCCGCAAGGGCTGAAAGAGGCCACGGCCCTTGCGGCCGGTGGCTTCCTTGACCGCGCTCGTCCACGCGCCCCAGGTTTCGACCGTCACCTCACCCGCCGGGAAGAGCGTCATCGCTTCGGCGATGAAATCGCGGTCCTCGTCGTCGATCAACGGCTCCGCGCCGTCGCGCAGCATGACCCACCAGGGTTCGATGTCATGGAGCGTGGTGACGTTTTCATGGATAGCTGCCCAGAAGGCTTCGCCCGTCTCGGCGGGTACACCGGCACCGGTCACCGCATCCGCTACCTCAGCGTAAGGGAGCGCATGCAGGTAACGCGCCGTCAGAGGATAGAGGTCATCGGCGTCGAACTTCGTCGGCGCGGAGCCAAATTTCGACAGATCAAACCCATCAGCCAGCGCCTCGAGCGAGGTCTGCAGTTCCACCGGTTCCGAGGATCCTAGCCGCGCCATTAGCGACAGGAGGGCAGCGGGCTGCACACCATTGTCGCGAAGGTCACGAAGAGCCAGTGTCCCCAGGCGTTTAGACAGCGCCTCGCCCTGCGGGCCGGTCAGCAGCGAATGGTGCGCGAATACGGGAGGCTCGTAACCCAGCGCGCGGATCATCTGGATCTGGGTGGCGGTGTTCGTGACGTGGTCCGACCCGCGCACCACGTGGGTGATGCCCATTTCAGTGTCGTCCACGACCGACGCCAGCGTGTAGAGCACCTGCCCATCGCCCCGGATCAGAACGGGGTCCGAAACGGAGGCCGCGTCGATCGAGATGTCGCCCAGAATACCGTCCGCCCAGTCGATCCGCTCCCAGTCGAGCTTGAACCGCCAATGGCCCGGACGTTCGGCGCGCAACGCGTCCTTTTCGGCATCGCTCAATTCCAGCGCTGAACGGTCATAGACCGGCGGCTTACCCATATTGAGCTGCTTCTTGCGCTTGAGATCGAGCTCGGTGGGCGTCTCGAATGCCTCGTAGAGCCGCCCCATGCCGCGCATCTTGTCAGCGGCCTCGGCGTATTTATCGAGCCGTTTGGATTGGTATTCGATCCGGTCCCATTCGATCCCCAGCCATGCCAGATCGGTCTGGATGGCGTCGATGTATTCCTGCTTGGACCGCTCCGGGTCCGTGTCATCGATACGCAGAATGAATGTCCCACCCGCCTTTTTGGCGATCAGGTAGTTCATCAGCGCCGGGCGCAGGTTGCCGATATGCAAAAAGCCGGTGGGCGACGGTGCAAAGCGGGTGGTGGTCATGGGTGGCTCCCAGGGGATGTCCTTGAGCCCTGCCCTGTCTCAGATTGGCTAGCCCATGTCCAGATGACTCAGGTCGGGGTGACAGGGTATTTGGCCGCGAGATCGTCGAGACCGGCCTTCACCAGCTCTGCGAGGACGTCGATGTCAATATCGGCGAGCTTGTTCACATAGAGGCAGGCCTTGCCATGCTTGTGCTTGCCGAGCCTGTCGAGCATGCCGTGGAAATCCGCATAGCCGGGCATGATGTAGAGCGACAGGTTCGCCTTGCGCGGTGAAAAACCAGTGGCGAGCATGTCGCCCTCGCGGCCCGTGGCGTATTTGTAATGGTAGGATCCATAACCCACCATGGTAGGGCCCCACATCTTTGGTTCCCAGCCGGTGACACGGCGAAACATCCGATCCAACACCAGCGCATCCGCGCGTCGGGTCGGGTGCTCCAGAGCGTCGAGAAAAGCCATGGGGTCCACAGGGGTGATCTGGGTCTTGTTCTGGGAGCGATCGGCGGACATCACAAAATCTCGATATTTTCTGGTCGGAGGCTTTTTGAGCCCCATCTTGTCGCCAACCACTCTATCACAAGACCAAGGAAAGTCCCCATGGCCCTAACTCGTCGCTCTCTCCTCACCTCCGCGGCCGCTCTTCCGGCGCTGCCCCTGCTGGCTTCGTCGGCTTCCGCCGGTGGACATGCCGCCGTGGCCCCTTCACCCATCGCCCGCAGCTTCGGTGTCGGCGACTTTGTCGTAACCACTCTGCTCGCCGGTTCATCGGAGCGCGATAATCCACAGGGCACCTTCGGGATGAATGTCAGCGCCGAAGAATTTGCCCGGGTTTCGGAGGAGAACTTTGTCTCCACGGAAACCTACCAAGGATACTTCACGCCCGTCGTCGTCCAGACCGGGAGCGAAACGATCCTCTTCGATACCGGTCTACCCGGCGATGGCGTGCCCAATGCTCTCGGTGCCTTGGGACTTGCGCCTGCGGATATCACCCATGTCGTGCTGACACACATGCACGGCGACCACGTGGGCGGCCTCACCAATGACGCCGGCGAAGTCTACTCCAACGCGCAGTACATTGCCGGTTCCGCCGAATATAATCACTGGACCAGTGACGCCGCGAGCGAGCGCGGCGCCGGCACGGTGGCGGCCAAGGTCACGCCATTGGTCGAGAAGGTCAGCTTTATAGACGGCGGCGCCAGCATTCGGCCCGGCATCACTTCCATGGCCACGCCTGGGCATACGCCCGGTCACATGGGCTTCATGCTCGAGTCAAATGGCGAGATGCTCTTCATCTCCGGCGACATGGCCAACCACCATGTTTGGTCGCTGGCCTATCCCGACTGGGAAGTGCGCTTTGATGCGGACAAAGAAGCGGCTGCAGCCACGCGTCGCAGTGTCTTGAGCATGCTCGCGGCAGAGCGTGTACCAATGTCTGGCTACCATATGCCGTTCCCAGGCGTGGGATATGTGGAAGCGCGCGGTGACGGCTTCCATTGGGTTCCCGTTACCTATCAGATGTCAGTGTAGAAGACTCAAGCAGAGGCGGCGTGATCTGACGCCGCCTCGAGCCCTGAGGGTCGTTTACGCGCTGCACGCGATGGTTTTCTTACGGTTTGTAGAGGGGGCACGTCATCGATGACGTAAGTATCTGCCCTTTGGGCGAATGCTTCGATTTTCTTCGCCACCCATTCCGCATGATCTGGTAGCAGCGCGTTTTGAATGGTTACCTTACGCGCGCCTTGCACCGCGACATGCCCAACTGGGACGCCGTTCACAGTTGCACCGCCTATCGCCACCGAGCGGTACTCGTGCCAAGGGATGAAAACCTTCTTTACCGTTATTCCCGTTTCATCGGCAGTGACGACGGGTTCCGGCCAAAACACTTTGTGCGTGGTGTCGCCAATAATTGCAGCCACGGCGACCAAGCCCATGCCACCCATAATGCGTTCCACGAGTTCGCCGCCGTCGTAGAGCGCATGAAATCCAAACATGCCACCGAATAGAGTTGTCTGAAAGGCAAGGCTCCATGCCGGGATGAGGCATAGCAGATAAAAGAATATCTGCTGAATCAACTTCCAGCGGCGCGGGTAGAGCGTGAGAGTTTCCATGGTGCAGCGTCCATCAGGTCCAGGCGTATCGTGGCAAAATGCAGGCGCATTTCGGCACGGTTTGGCCCAAACTCTGGTAAGAGCGCGGTGACTTTTAGACAATTTTAAGGCGAGTTTTGCGGAAACTCGGCTGAATTTCTGTCACTTCAAACTGCTTAGCAGGGCCAACTCCGTGGTTCCCATGTCTGACCCTATGTTGGATCCCGCCATCGACTGACTATCGGATAGCGACGGTCGAGCCAAAAGGCACGATGCGTGAGGCGCGCGCCAGGAGCTGACTGAAATCGTTTATATTCAGATATATATAGCAGATGCTCGATACGTTTCACCGTTCCACGGTCATATCCTGCTGCAACGCAATCCCCTACGCTGGCCTCATTGTCGACGAGCATTTCGAGGATGCCGTCGAGCACGTCGTAGGGCGGCAAGCTGTCTTCGTCCTTCTGATCTTCACGCAACTCTGCCGAGGGCGGCTTGTCGATTATCGACACCGGGATGACCTCGCCTTCTGGACCTTTCATCCAGTCGCGATAATTCGCGTTACGCCAACGGCACTGCTCGAAAACGCGGGTCTTGTAGAGGTCTTTGATAGGATTGTAGCCCCCCGACATGTCGCCATAGATCGTGGCATATCCCACCGCGACCTCTGACTTGTTGCCCGTGGTAAGGAGCATCTCGCCAAACTTGTTCGACATCGCCATCAGAAGCAGCCCGCGCAGACGCGACTGGATGTTCTCCTCAGCGATGTCGGCATCACGTCCGTTGAAGATCGGAGCCAGCGTTTCGGTCACAGCCGCGCGCGGCCCGGCGATCGGCACCGTATCGTAGTGTACGCCAAGGCGTCCGGCAATGTCTTTGGCGTCGTCTAGCGAGCCTTCGGATGTGTATTCCGACGGCAGCATAACGCAGCGCACATTCTCGGCGCCCAGCGCATCCACGGCAATGGTCGCGACGATGGCACTGTCGATGCCGCCTGACAGGCCGAGCAGCACTTTCTTGAACCCGGTCTTGCCCATGTAATCGCGCAGCGTTTCGACCATGACGCGATAATCCTGCTCCCACGCGTCGGGATGCGGGGCTTTGTCCGCCTCAGCGATCTGCCAGCCCTCGTTGGTCTGGGTCAGCTCGACCGTCGAGACCGCCTCGTCAAAAACCGGCATCCGCGCCGCCAGCGCGCCGCCGCGGTTCAACGCAAAAGAGCCACCATCGAACATCTGATCGTCCTGCCCGCCGACCATGTTCAGATAGACCAACGGCAGATCGGTCTCGGTCACTCGCGAGACCATGTGGTTCAGGCGTACATCGAATTTATCCCGGTGATAGGGCGATCCATTGGGCACGATCAGCACCTCGGCACCTGTTTCAGCGAGGGTCTCGGAGACTTCGGAATGCCAAGCGTCTTCGCAAATGGGTGTGCCGATGCGCAGGCCGTTCACCGTGTAGGGCCCTTGAACCGGACCTTGGGCGTAGAGGCGTACCTCGTCAAAAACACCGTCATTGGGCCGTTCACGCTTGAGCACCCGGTGCATGACCTCGCCGCCGTCGAGGATGAAGTACCCGTTATAGAGCAACCCCTCCTCGCGGACGGGGCCGCCGATACCCATCGCTGGTCCATCCGCGCAGCTGCGGGCAAGCTCCTCAATGGCGCTCATGGCGGCGGCAGCAAAAGACGGCTTCATGATCAGATCCTGGGTCTGATAGCCGGTGATGAACATTTCCGGCAGCACGACCATATCCGCCTCAGCCTCTTTCGCCTGTTCCCAGGCCTGACGGGCCTTGGCGGCGTTGCCGGCGAGATCGCCCACTGTGGGGTTGAGCTGTGCAAGGGTCAGGCGAAAGCTGCGCGACATGGGGTCGTCCATCATAGTTACCGGGGCGCTCATAGCGCCGGCACGGGACGGGCGAAACCCCGCCGCCGCGCGTTCACAATCCCATATATAGGTGTTGTGCGGGGGGGCCAGCTCAATTAACTTTTGCAGGCAATTGCCCACCGGAATCGTGCCAAAGAGCTAAGGGAACAACCCCAGCCAAAAGGTACGGCGTGGGATCGTCATCGGGGGTGAATAGATGCAGAACTCTTGGATTGTTGGCCTGAGCCTTGCGGCCCTCGTGGCTGGTGGCGTTTCCGCTCAAGACACCGCGACCAAGCAATATGACGACGGCGGCATCTACGAAGGCGAATTCCGAAACGGGCTGCAACACGGCCAAGGCACCTATCGGCTGCCCAATGGTTACGAATATTCCGGCCAATGGGTCGATGGCGAAATTCGCGGTCAAGGCACCGCCCGATTCCCCAATGGGTCGGTCTATGTGGGCGCATTCGAGGCCGGTAAGCCCAGTGGTCAGGGACAGATCACCTTTGCCGATGGTGGCACCTATGAGGGCCAGTGGGCTGACGGTAAAATCTCCGGCGAAGGTATCGCGCTCTACGCCAATGGCGTGCGCTACGAGGGCGGGTTCCGCGCGGCCATGCATCATGGTCAGGGCACGATGAGCACGGCCGACGGCTATGTTTACTCCGGTGACTGGGTGAACGGCGTGAAAGAGGGAACCGGGCGCATCAATTACCCCGATGGCGCCGTCTACGAAGGCGATATGCTGCGCGGCGTCCGCGATGGCCAGGGCATGCTGACAATGCCGGACGGGTTGATCTACGAAGGGCTCTGGGAGAACGGCCAGATCAATGGGACTGGCAAGCTGGTGCAACCAAATGGCGACGTTTACGAGGGCGACCTCGTGGCCGGACGGCGCGAAGGCGCGGGCAGCGTCGTCTACGCGAACGGCGACACCTATGAGGGCGCATTCCGGGACGATTTGCGCCACGGTCAGGGAACTTTCCGTGGCACTGACGGCTATGTCTATATCGGCTCCTGGCTGAACGGGCAGGTCGCCGGCGTGGGCGAAGTTACCTATCCCGATGGCTCGGTCTACACCGGCGAATTTGCCGAGGACGTGGCAAACGGGTTCGGCAAGATCACCTACCCCGACGGATCGACCTACGAAGGTCAATGGCTAGCCGGGGTCATCGAAGGCGACGGTATCGCCACCTACTCCAACGGCGTCATCTATCAGGGCGGCTTCAAGAACGCCAAGAACCACGGTCAGGGCGTCATGACCTATGCCGACGGCTATCGCTATGACGGCGCTTGGATCGACGGCCAGCGCCAAGGCCAGGGCGTCGCGACCTATGCCGATGGCACGGTCTACACGGGCGATTTCCTGAACGGCCAGCGCCACGGCGCGGGCGAGATCATCATGTCCGATGGGTTCCGTTATGCTGGCGCCTGGATCGAAGGTGAAATCCAGGGCGCGGGCGTAGCCACCTACGCCAATGGTGACGTCTACGAGGGTAACTTCCGCAATGGACGCCGCCAGGGCGACGGCACAATGCGCTATGCCAATGGCGATGTGGCGTCCGGCAACTGGGAAGACGGCGCACTGAGCGATGCGCGCGAAGTCATAACCGACGCCGTCGAAACGTCCGAAGACAGCGACGGTTAACCGCTGGCTACCACGGCACCTCTTCGCCCTTCCAATCCCAGAAACTACCGCTCTGATCGGCCCTGCGCGACAAAAGCACGTCGCAGAGCCGTTGCGCAGACACGTCCGGGGTGATTTTGCCTGCGACGGGGTAGCCCTCCGTGAAATCGGTAGCCACCGTGCCAGGATGCAAGGCGATTACGCGCGAACTTGGATGTGTCCGATGCAATTCGACGGCCGTCCCATGCACGATCTGATTTAGCGCCGCCTTGGCCGCGCGATAGGAATACCACCCGCCCAACCGGTTATCGCCGATCGATCCCACACGTGCTGACAGCACTCCGCAGAAACTGTCGCCGTCCCTCGGCAACAGCGTAGGCAGATGGCGCAGGATCATCGCGGGACCGGCAGCATTCACCCTAAACTGATCCATCATCGCCTCCTGGCTCAGCGCCTTCAGCGACTTCTCCGGGCCGTTGCCCGCACCGTCCAGCTTGCCGGTTGCAACAAGGATCACTTGATAAGGGCCAGCCGTTTCCAGAGCCTTCGAAACCGCAACCGGATCAGTAATATCAAACCCGTTCTCGCGTCGCGAAAGCCGCGCGACGCCGTAGCCCCGCCCCTCCAGCTCTGCAGCGAGCGCCGCTCCGATCCCGCCAGAAGCGCCGATGACGAGTGCTTGTTCCATGGCCGCCGACCTAGCACGCCATGTCCCGTTGCCAACAGCGACACCCCGGTCTCGCGCCCTTCATCTTTCCCAACAAATCCCGCCGGAGGCATCTGATCGGCGCACCCGCGCCGCCTCCAACCTGACTTGCCGAATGCCCGGCCTGACCCATCTCTACCCCATGCGCCTCGTCCTCCTTCTCCTCGCCCTCGCCAGCCCGGCCACGGCACTCGACCTGACGCTCAGGGACAGCCTCGACCTGCGCGGTCCCTCCTCGCTGGAATTCGACCCGCAGCTTTGCGGCATCTGGATCGCAAATGAAGGACGCGAAGTGGCCTTCATGGGCCCCTCCGGCGAGATCACCCGGCGCTTTGACACGACGCTCTTCACGGCCAAGGCGATCACGGTCGACGATCAGGAGCTGATCATCGGCGATGGGCTGGGGAAATTCGAACGGGTCACCAAGGAAGGCACCCAGATTGGCGAACCCTACCGCCTGCCTGGCGTGATCTGGGACGTGGAGGGCATCTCCAAACGCCCCGACGGGTCGCTGGTTATCACACAGGACGATGACGCCCGCGTTTGGGCGGTGGACGACAGCGGCAGCGAATTGTGGTCGATCGAAGGGTTTCGGACGGCCCCGGTGATGGCAGAACCACAGGGCATCGCTTATGACCGCCGCACGGGGGCGCTCTATGTGGTCGACGATCAGGAAGGGTCGAATTCGCTCTTTGAATTTGCGCCCGACGGGACGCTCTTGGCGACGATATCGTTGGCGCCCTACGGCCGGGATCCCGAAGGCATCGCAATTCAGGCCGACACCGGCACCATGTGGATCGGGTTCGACGATGACGGGCGGCTTGCGACCTTTGACTACCTCCCGACGCTTCGCGCAGAGGCCTCTGACGCGACATCCGACGCCTGCCTCATGTTCTGAATTTAGCTCTTGCCAGGTGGCGAACCGTGGCTATGGTGCGCGCCATGGCAAACGCAGTTTTTCACGCTGCCCTACTGGGTCTTCTTCTTAGCCGCTCCTGAGCGTGCCATTCGGCGCGACCGCTCAGGAGGGATCAGCGCCGACCTAGCCCAAAAAGACCCAAGCCAGAAAAAGCACCAAGACCATGTCAACAGATAGAGTCGTCATTTTTGACACCACCCTGCGCGACGGAGAGCAATCCCCCGGCGCCACCATGACCCATGACGAAAAGCTGGAAATCGCCGAAATGCTCGACGAAATGGGCGTCGACATCATCGAAGCCGGCTTTCCCATCGCCTCCGAGGGCGACTTTCGCGCCGTTTCAGAGATCGCGGAGCGTTCCAAGAACGCCGTGATCTGCGGGCTGTCCCGCGCGAATTTCAAGGATATCGACCGTTGCTGGGAGGCCGTTCGCAACTCCGAGCGTCCCCGCATCCATACCTTTATCGGAACCTCTCCGCTGCACCGCGCGATCCCGAACCTGACGCAGGACGAAATGGCCGAGCGGATCCATGACACCGTGACCCACGCGCGCAACCTCTGCGACAACGTACAGTGGTCCCCGATGGACGCCACTCGGACCGAATGGGACTATCTGAAACGAGTGGTCGAAATCGCGATCAAGGCCGGGGCGACGACGATCAACATCCCTGACACCGTGGGCTACACCGCCCCGGTCGAAAGCGCAGACCTGATCCGCCGCTTGATCGCGGAATGCGGGGGAGGCAGCGACGTGGTCTTTGCCACGCATTGTCACAACGATCTGGGCATGGCGACAGCCAACTCGCTGGCCGCCGTCGAAGGCGGCGCACGGCAGATCGAATGCACCATTAACGGTCTCGGCGAACGCGCTGGTAACACCGCGCTGGAAGAAGTCGTTATGGCGCTGCGCACGCGCGGGGACATCATGCCCTTCCATACCGGCATCGACACGACCAAGATCATGGCGATCTCACGCCGCGTGGCGTCGGTGTCCGGTTTTCCGGTTCAGTTCAACAAGGCCATCGTCGGCAAAAATGCCTTTGCCCATGAGAGCGGCATCCACCAGGACGGAATGCTCAAGAACCGCGAGAATTTCGAGATCATGCGCCCCGAGGATATCGGCCTCTCCGGCACCTCTTTGCCCCTGGGCAAACATTCGGGCCGCGCCGCGCTGCGAGACAAGATGGACAAGCTGGGCTACCCCATGGCCGACAATCAGCTGAACGACCTGTTCGTGCGCTTCAAAGATCTGGCCGACCGTAAGAAAGAGGTGCTCGACGACGACCTGATCGCTCTGATGAAGGACGAGATCGCTGAGGATCAAAACGAACACATGAGCGTCAAGGCGCTCCGCGTCGTTTGCGGCACTGAAGGCCCGCAGCAGGCGGACCTGACGTTGTTCATCGAAGGCGAAGAGAAAAGCACGACCGCCACCGGCGATGGGCCCGTGGACGCCGCGTTTAACGCCGTAAAGGCGCTCTTCCCCCATGGCGCGCGGCTGGATCTGTACCAAGTTCACGCCGTCACCCAGGGCACCGATGCGCAAGCTACTGTAAGCGTCAGGATGCTCGAGGACGGCCATGTCGCAACGGGGCAGTCCGCAGACACCGATACCGTGGTGGCCAGCGTCAAAGCCTATGTGAACGCGCTGAACCGGATGATCACGCGCAAGGCCCGCGAAGATGTGGGTTACGACGAAAAAGCGGTGAGTTACAAAGACACCGCCTAGTCGGGTGCGGATTTAGACCATGGAAGGCCGTCCAGGCGGCCTTCCGTTCCGCCAAGTAATGGCGGCAGCGCCTTGCTCGCGCTGAAAAGCGGGCCTTTCACCTCTGCCTTACTGGCCGTATAAGCAGGCATTCCTGCGCGAGGAGTCGCAGGCAATGCAGGCATTAATACACGGGCAAGGACCACGAGCATGGTAGGTTTAGGCGGCCTCTTTTCGTCGGACATGGCAATCGACCTCGGGACGGCGAACACGCTGGTCTATGTGAAGGGCAAGGGCGTCATCCTGAACGAACCTTCCGTGGTGGCCTATCAGGTCAAAGACGGCGTCAAGAAACCGCTCGCATTCGGCGAAGACGCCAAACTGATGCTGGGCCGCACGCCCGGGTCAATCCAGGCGATCCGTCCCATGCGCGACGGCGTCATCGCGGATTTCGACGTCGCCGAAGAGATGATCAAGCACTTCATCCGCAAGGTTCACCGCCGCACGACTTTTACAAAGCCCAAGATCATCGTTTGTGTGCCCCATGGCGCGACACCCGTTGAAAAACGCGCGATCCGTCAGTCGGTGCTGTCAGCGGGTGCGCGCCGCGCGGGTCTGATCGCCGAGCCGATCGCGGCAGCCATCGGTGCCGGGATGCCAATCACCGATCCGACCGGGTCCATGGTCGTCGATATCGGCGGCGGGACCACTGAGGTGGCCGTTCTGGCACTGGCCGATATCGTTTATGCGCGCTCGGTGCGCGTGGGTGGCGACCGCATGGATGAAGCAATCATCTCCTACCTGCGACGCCAGCATAACCTGCTGATCGGCGAGGCGACCGCCGAACGCATCAAGACATCCATCGGGACCGCCCGGATGCCCGATGACGGGCGCGGCGCGTCTATGCCGATCCGCGGGCGCGACCTCTTGAACGGCGTCCCCAAGGAATCTGAGATCACTCAGGCGATGGTCGCAGAGGCGCTGGCCGAACCTGTTCAGCAGATTTGCGAGGCCGTGATGACGGCTCTGGAAGCGACACCACCGGACCTTGCGGCCGATATCGTCGACCGCGGCGTTATGCTCACCGGCGGCGGCGCGCTGCTCGGAGAGCTTGACCTTGCCCTGCGCGAGCAGACAGGATTGGCGGTAAGTGTGGCCGATGAAAGCCTGAATTGCGTAGCTTTGGGCACCGGCAAAACACTAGAATTTGAAAAGCAGCTGCTCCACGTCATCGACTACGACAGCTAGCATGTCCGAGACGGGTACCCTGAGCGAGGATCGCTTTGGCCAAAGAACGTCACAATGCGCAGGACTTCACGGGACCGGTTCGCCGGCTCCTTGTTGCTGTGCTGGCGTTGGGCCTGATCGCGATCTTTCTCGTCTGGCGCATCGATAGCCCACGGGTTGAACGGCTTCGCACCGAAGTCACGGATCGTTTCGTTCCCTCCTTTGACTGGGCCATGGCGCCGGTGACGGGGCTCGCCCATCTGGCGAGCGACTTCCGATCATACCAACGCATCTATGAGCAAAATCAGGAGCTTAAGCGCGAACTCCAGCAGATGAAGGCCTGGAAAGAGGCTGCCCTCCAGCTGGAACAGGAAAACGCGCGGCTGTTGGATCTCAACAAGGTGGGGCTCGACCCGAAATTCACCCATGTGACTGGCGTCGTCATGGCCGACAGCGGCTCGCCCTTCAGGCAATCGCTGCTTATCAATGTGGGCGCACGCGATGGTATCCGGGATGGCTGGGCGACTATGGACGGGCTGGGGCTCGTGGGGCGCATTTCCGGCGTGGGACAGACGACCAGCCGGGTGATGCTCCTCACTGATGCCTCGTCGCGGGTGCCCATCACCATTCAGCCAGCGGGCGTCCGGGCCATTCTGGCCGGTGACAACACAATGCGCCCGCAGCTCGATCTGATTGAAAACATCGAGGCCCTGCGCCCTGGCGACCGGGTGTTTTCATCGGGCGACGGCAGCGTTTTCCCCTCGGGAATCCTGATCGGCGAGGTTGTGCAGGATGCAGACCGGCGCCTGCGCGTGCGGCTGGTTGCGGATTACGAGCGACTGGAATTTCTGCGCGTCATTCGTTCGCCAGAGTTGGAAGGCATCGACGACCCCGGCGGCCTGATCGCGCCACTCGCGCCAGAGGTCACCGATCCCACTGCGCTGGCCGTGGAAACTGAAGAGGCCGAAAATGGGTAGCGCGGCAGGTTCCTACATCTGGACCATGCGTGCCGCCTATCTGGGCCTCAGCGTGATCGTGATCTTTGTCCAGCTTTTGCCGCTGGAGACCACGCCGCGCGGGTGGGTCGGGCCTGACCTGCTCCTTGCGCTTACCTTCGTCTGGGTGGCCCGTCGCCCCGACCTCGCGCCCATCTGGGCCGTCGCCGCGATATTCCTGCTCTCTGACCTTCTGTTGCAGCGTCCGCCGGGGCTTTGGTCGGCCTGTGTTGTCATCGCGACTGAGGTGCTCAGAGCACGAACGAGCGATCTTCGGGAAATCGGTTTCGCCGTAGAATGGGGCATCGCGGCGATCATCCTGATCGGGCTTTACCTCGCCTACACCGTTTTGTGGTCTCTTACCGTTCCCTTCGCCATCTCGAACGGACTGTTGGCCATGCAGCTGGCATTCACCATACTGGTCTACCCTCTCGTCGCAATTGCTTCGGGAGCGATACTAGGTGTGGCCAAGGCAGCCCCAGGACAGACCGATGCTCAAGGGAGGCTGCTATGAAAGCGTCCCCTCGTGATCAAGAGCTGTCCCACAAAAGGATCACCCGCCGCGGGTTGATCATTGGCGGTGCTCAACTGGGCCTCATCGGCCTCCTCGGCTGGCGGATGCAGCAGCTCCAGCTCGAACAATCGGATCAGTTCCGCCTGCTGGCAGAGGAAAACCGGATCAACGTCCGCCTGCTGCCGCCGGCACGCGGCATGGTGTTCGACCGGGAAGGCCGGATTATCGCCGAGAACGAACAGAATTACCGGATCGTCATGGTGCGTGAGGACGCGGGCGATGTGGACGCCGTGCTCGCAGAATTGGCCCAGCTGGTGGAGATACCAACAGAGGCGATGGAAAAGGCTCGCGAAGATATCTTCAAGCGCAGCCCCTTCGTGCCCGTGACCGTGGCCGACCGCATGAGCTGGGAGGACGTGGCCCGCGTCTCCGCCAACGCCCCGGCGCTACCCGGCATTCATGCTGAATTCGGCCTCTCGCGATACTACCCGCGCGGCGCGGATTTTGCCCATGTGCTGGGATATGTGGGCCCGGTCAGCGACTACGACCTCAGCCGTATCGATGATCAGGACCCGCTCCTGCAGATCCCCAAGTTCCAGATCGGCAAGACCGGCGTCGAGAACAAGCTCGAACGGCAACTGCGCGGCCGCGCCGGATCGCGCAAGATCGAGGTCAATGCCGTGGGCCGCGTCATGCGCGAGCTGGAGCGCGAAGAAGGCATCGCAGGCGATGAGGTCCAGCTGACCATCGACAGCCGCCTGCAAAACTACGTTCAGACCCGCCTGGGCAACGAGAGCGCCAGTGCCGTGGTCATCGACTGCACCAATGGTGATCTGCTCGCCCTCGGTTCTGCGCCGTCCTTCGACCCCAACCTCTTTGTGCGTGGCATCTCGGTGAGCGACTATCAGGCGCTCACAGAGAACAAGTATCGCCCGCTGGCCAACAAGGCGGTGCAGGGCACCTACCCGCCGGGGTCGACCTTCAAAATGATCACTGCACTCGCAGCGCTCGAGGACAATCGGGTCGGATCCCGAGAAACCGTCTACTGCGGCGGCTATACCGAGGTCTCCGGCACGCGGTTCCACTGCTGGAAACGCGGCGGCCACGGCAATGTCGACCTCAAAAAGAGCCTGCGCGAAAGCTGCGACCTCTACTACTACGACATCGCCCAGCGCGTGGGCATCGACAAAATGGCCCAGATGGCACGGACCTTCGGGTTGGGCGTGCGCCACGATCTGCCACTGTCCGCGGTGGCCGAGGGGCTCGCTCCGGACAAGGATTGGAAGCGTAGCGTCCGCGACGAAGACTGGCGGATCGGTGACACGGTGAACGCCTCTATTGGGCAAGGTTACGTGTTGGCCTCACCGCTTCAGCTCGCCGTGATGAGCGCGCGGATCGCCACCGGCAAATCCGTCACCCCACGCATCATCGCCCGCCGCAACGGCGAGGAGATGCCCAGCGGCGCAGGCGAGGATCTGGGCATCAGCCCGACCAATCTGCAGAGCATCCGCGAGGCGATGTACGAAGTTTCGAACGACCGCAAGGGCACGGCCTATGGGTCGCGCGTCATCGCCGAAGACTTCCGCATCGCCGGCAAGACCGGCACGACTCAGGTCAAACGGATCACCGCCGAAGAACGCGCCAGCGGCATCGTCAAAAATGAAGACCGCATTTGGGAACACCGCGACCACGCGCTGTTTGTGAGCTTCGCGCCCTATGAAAATCCACGCTATGCCGTGGCCGTCGTGGTAGAACATGGCGGGTCGGGATCGCGTGCCGCTGCACCGCTCGCGCGCGATATCCTGCTTCAGGCCCTGTACGAGGGTACGCCACCGCTCGACGCCTACCCCGCCAAGGATCGCGACCGCATCACGATCCAGCAAGAAGAGCTCGATCTCTGGGACGGCGTAGAAGAACCGCGCCCGACGCGTGATCAGGCATGAGTTATCTAGAGTATCGCCTCCAGACCGTTCCCACCGGGTTCCGTAAGGTTCTCGCTCTGAACTGGCCGGTGATCCTACTGGTCTGCGCCATCGCCAGTGTTGGTTTCATGATGCTCTATTCGGTCGCCGGCGGACGCTTTGACCGCTGGGCCGAACCCCAGCTTCAACGCTTTATCATGGGCATGGTCGGGCTTTTCACCATCGCCATGATCCCGATCTGGTTCTGGCGCAACATGTCGGCGCTGGCCTATCTCGTCTCAATTGTTCTGCTGATCGTGGTGGAGATAGCGGGCGTGACGGGCATGGGCGCCCAGCGCTGGATCGACCTGGGCTTCATGCGGCTGCAGCCGTCCGAGCTCATGAAAATCACCTTGGTGATGTTCCTGGCGGCCTATTACGACTGGTTGCCGCTCGAAAAAACATCGCGCCCGCTATGGATCGCCGTTCCGGTGATCCTGATCATCATCCCGGTTTTACTTGTCCTGCGGCAGCCCGACCTCGGCACGTCGATCCTGCTCCTCGCGGGCGGTGGCACGGTGATGTTCATCGCGGGCGTGCACTGGGGATATTTCGCGACCGTCATCGGTGCGGGGATCGCCTTGATTGTCGCGGTGTTTCAGTCCCGTGGCACGTCCTGGCAGCTCTTGCAGGACTATCAGTACCGCCGCATCGACACCTTCCTTGACCCCTCGCAGGACCCGCTCGGGGCGGGCTATCACATCACCCAAGCCAAGATCGCTCTTGGTTCTGGCGGCTGGACAGGAAAGGGTTTCATGGAGGGCACGCAGTCACGCCTTAACTTCCTGCCCGAGAAGCACACAGATTTCATTTTCACGACGCTCGCTGAGGAGTTCGGCTTTGTCGGCGCCTTCTCGCTCCTGGCGCTCTATGCGCTGCTCATCGGGTTCTGCGTCGTCTCCGCCATCTCCAACAAGGACCGCTTTGCTTCGCTGTTAACCTTCGGCATCGCCGCGACCTTTTTCTTCTTCTTCGCGGTCAACATGGCCATGGTCATGGGGCTGGCTCCGGTGGTGGGCGTGCCCCTGCCCCTCGTCAGCTATGGCGGCTCGGCCATGCTGGTGCTGCTCTGCGCCTTTGGTCTCATGCAGTCCGCCCACGTTCACAGGCCCCGCTAAATGCTCAACATCCTATTCGCCGCTCTCAATGAGAGCTGGCAAGACTACGAGGTTCCCCTGACCGAAGCGCTGGCAGAGGCTGGGATCGCGGCCAATCTCGCCACCGATATCGATCCATCTGAGGTCGACTACATGGTCTATGCGCCCAACAGCACCGTTCAGGACTTTACGCCGTTCACACGGCTCAAGGCCGTGCTCAATCTCTGGGCCGGGGTAGAGGCGGTCGCAGGAAACCCGACACTCAAGGTGCCGTTGGCGCGGATGACAGATGAGGGGATGAGCGAGGGGATGAGCGATTATGTCATCGCCCATATCATGCGTTACCACGTGGGCCTCGACGCCCATGTCACCAACCCGGACCGGGTTTGGGATGATACGCCGCCACCGCTCGCCCGGCACCGGACGGTCGGCTTTCTCGGGATCGGCGCCCTCGGCGGGGGGTGCGCGCAGGCCGCGGCCCGGCTGCGGTTCAAGGTCCTGGGGTGGAGCCGCTCTCCCAAAGAGCTTCGCGATGTCACGACCTATTCCGGCCGCGACGGGCTCAAGGAGGTGCTCAGCCAGTCTGAAATCGTCGTGCTCCTGATGCCGTCGACGCCCGCCACGCAAAATACGCTGAACGCCGAGACCTTGTCCTGGCTGCCCCGTGGGGCGCGGATCATCAATCCGGGCCGGGGGCCGCTGATCGATGACGCGGCCTTGCTGGCCGCGCTCGACAGCGGACAGGTGGGCCACGCAACGCTCGACGTCTTCCGAACCGAACCGCTGCCCCTGGATGATCCCTACTGGGCGCATCCCAATGTCACCGTCACGCCGCATATCGCCTCGACGACCCGCCCTGATCTTGCTTCCCGGCGCGTTGTGGAAAACATCCGCCGCAACGAGGCCGGTGAACCAATGATCGACATCGTCGATATAGCCGCTGGCTACTGACGAACGCTGCCCCACGCACGAGGCCAAAGGGACGGCGGGCGGGGCGATTTGCGAGCGCAGCGAGGCAAGAGCGTCCGACCGGCGTCAAACTAGCGCCCTACCGCAACTTCGGCGGTTTCTCCGGGTCCATGCCCGGCGCTTTCGGCGCCTCGGCGACCTCCACCCGATGCTGCGGCAGATCAAACTTCAGCGCCACGCGCGCGAGCTGAGCGGATACCGGGTCCGTCGCCCGCACAAAGGTCACGTCGAGCTGCCCGGCATCCAGTCCCGAAAAAGTCAGCGCCTCATTGGCGGCCTGGCTCAATGCCCGTTCCGCACCCGGTGCCACATCCACAAAGGCCAGAATATGGCCGCGTGACCCGTCCTCATAGACCGCTTGCGCCAGAAAAGCCGCCTCGGCGGCAGCGCCCATGAGCGCCAGTTTCGCGTCGAGCGACGTCAGCAGCATCTCCGGCAACGCTCCGGGGGCTGAGACCTCCTTGATCGCCATTTCCGCATCCTGCGGCCTTGTCTCCAGCACGCCTGCAAACCACTCGAGCGCCTCGTGCGGCAGCAGATAGGCCGAGGGCGCAACCTCAAAGTTGATCCCCAGCCCCAGCCCCTCGGTTGCCAGGAGCTTCACAAGGGACCTCCCCGGCAGCGCCAGATAGGGCGCCGGCCCGCCAACAAAGGCCGCGAGCCGCTCCACGCGGTCAAAGGCCAGCACGATGCGGCCCTCTTCCAGATCAAAAAGCTGCGGCTTGACCTCGTCACCTTCGGGTTCCTCCTCCACCAGCAGAAACATCTCCGCATCTGCGACCCGTTCATAGAACCGCAGGCGGTCTGCATCGGCGTCACTGGCTTCCATCGCCGCAAAAGCACGGTCGAGCGGGGTTTCGTCGTCGCTCATAGGATCTCCGATAGGCAGGTCCGAAGGGCAGGCAGCAGCTCCGCCTCGAACCAGGGGTTCTTCTTTATCCAGTGGCTATTGCGCCAGGACGGGTGCGGCAATGGAAAGACCTGCGGCGCATGGCTGCGCCAGTCCCGCACCGTCTCCGTCACGTTGCCCGCCTTCAGGTGCCATTTCTGCGCCGCGCCTCCTACGAGGAGCAGGGTCTGCACGTCGCCCAGCCCCTCCAGAACGGCCTCGCGCCATGTCGATGCACACAGCTTGGGCGGCGGCAGATCCGCGCCCTTGGCGTTATAGCCAGGAAAGCAAAAGGCCATGGGCACAATAGCAATCCGAGACTGGTCATAAAATACGTCCTCCCCGACGCCCATCCACTGCCGCAGGCGATCTCCCGAGGGATCGGTAAAGGGGCGGCCCGACCGGTGGACCCGTAGCCCCGGCGCCTGCCCCGCGACAAGCACACGCGCACCAGGACGAAACCACGTCACGGGTCGCGGCGCGTGTTGCGTCGCAGTCGCGGCAAAACGCGGAGCACAAAGCCGGCATGACTTGATTTCGCGGGCGATCTCCATGTCCCCAGACTTGCTCCGCATGCGGCCGGGAACAAGGGGGTTGTGTTATTTCTATATTTCTATATATTTTGAAATATGAAACATTCAGCGACCGAAGACATCACCCTCGCCGAAATGGCCTCCACCTTCGCGGCTCTGGGCTCTGAACAGAGACTGGCCGTTTTGCGCACGCTGGTGCGCGCGGGGCATGACGGGCTTTCCATCGGTGAGCTCGGCGCGCGATCCGGCGTAACCGGGTCCACTCTCACCCATCACATGAAGATCCTCGCTCAGGCCGGGCTGGTGAGCCAGGAGAAGCGCGGACGTTCGATCATCTGCGCCGCGGTCGCGTACGAAGAGGTCCACGCGCTTTCGGCCTTCCTCCTTTCGGAATGCTGCGCGGACGAAGACGTTGAAAACAACGACGACAAGGACGCCAACCATGGCTGAGCTCACCCAAAACATGCCCGACCTGCGCAAACTGCCATGGGGCTGGCTGACCAGCCTCCTGATGCTCGTGACCATCGCGGCTTTCGACCTGACCCAGCTCCCGGCCTCGATCGCCTTTGCCTCCAAGGCGTTGCTTAACACGGCACCTTTCATCGCCTTCGCGGTGTTTGCCGTGGCCTATGTAAAAGCCTCAGGCGCCGAGGCTCTGGTCGCGAAGGCGTTTCAGGGAAATCAGCTGCGCATGGTGACCCTAGCCGCGCTGCTCGGCGGTCTGTCGCCCTTCTGTTCCTGCGAAGTCATCCCCTTCATTGCCGGGCTATTGGCCGTTGGCGCGCCGCTCAGTGCGGTGATGGCGTTCTGGCTAGCCTCGCCGCTCATGGACCCCGCCATGTTCACGATCACTGCAGGGGCAATTTCATGGGAGTTCGCCGTGGCGAAAACGGTCGCCGCCATCGCCCTCGGCATGATGGGGGGATTTATCACCCTGTTCTTCATGAAAACGCCGGTCTTCGCAGACCCTTTGCGCAAGGACCAGCAGAGCAGCGGCTGTGGCTGCGGCCCATCGCCGTTTTCCGGAAAACCTGTCTGGGCGTTTTGGAACGAGGCCGACCGCCGCGAAAGCTTCCGCGAGGCGGCAGCGGAGAATACGCTCTTCCTCCTTAAATGGCTGACCCTGGCCTACATCCTCGAGAGCGTGATGGTGGCCTATGTCCCTGCCGAATGGATTGCCCAGGTTCTGGGCGGCACGGGGGCTGGCCCGGTGGTCATTGGCGCGCTCGTGGGCGCCCCGGCCTATATGAACGGCTACGCGGCGGTGCCGCTCGTTGGCGAGTTGATGAACCAGGGCATGGCGCCGGGTGCGGCGATGTCCTTCATAGTGGCAGGTGGCGTCAGCTCAATACCGGCGGCGATCGCTGTCTGGGCGCTGGTGAAACCCCGTGTCTTTGCCGCCTACATCGCCTTTGGCATTACAGGTGCGATATTGGCTGGTTTTGCAACGAACGCTCTGCTCTAGGAAAACGCGGGCATATTTCAACCCTCTCAAGTCGAGATAGGCGGACATGGGCGTTGCGCTGCAGCGCAGCTTCGCCTAGAGCACGCCCGACTAATCCGCAGAGGGCCGAGGAATGTACCGCGTTTGGAACTTCGTCACCAACTATTCGCTTCTCTTGATTGCCGGCGCGCTGATCGCGCTGGTCTGGGCGAATACTGACGCTGACAGCTATCACCACTTCGTAGAATTCAAAATCTGGGACTACGCGCCCATTGGCCACCTGCATGACGGGCACAGAACCCTGACGCTGCACTATCTGGTCAACGACATCCTCATGGCCTTCTTCTTTGCAATCGCAGCAAAAGAAGTCTGGGAGGCGGTGATACTCAAAAACGGCTCCCTGCGCGGCAAAAAGGCGGCGACCCCGCTCTTTGCGACAGCGGGCGGTATGTTTGGCCCCATCGCGGTCTATCTTGGCCTTGCGGCAATCATGGGATCCGAGACCTATAGCGCCGTGGCCAATGGCTGGGCAGTGCCCACCGCCACGGACATCGCATTCTCCTACCTCGTTGGCCGCCTGGTCTTTGGCGCAGGCCACCCTGCGGTGCGCTTTCTGCTCCTCCTGGCTATCGCCGACGATGCCGCAGGCCTGATCATTCTCGCTGTGTTCTACCCGTCGGGCGAACTTGCGCCGGAATGGCTGCTGCTGACCTTGGGGTCTGCTGTTGGGGTCTATCTGCTTTTTAACTGGCTGCCGCGCCGCATGGACCAAGGCAATCAGCTGCGCCCCAAATCCACTTGGGTCCGTAAAACGCTTTCGTTCTGGCCATACCTCATCGCTGGCTGCCTGAGCTGGTACGGCATGATGCGCGCTGGCCTGCACCCTGCGCTGGGTCTGCTGCCCATTGTCCCGACGATCCCCCACGCGGATCGCGCCTTTGGTATATTCTCCGAGGCTGAGAGCTATCTGACGGACCTGCTCAATCAGATCGAACACGCGCTCAAGCACCCGGTGGAGATCATACTGTTCTTCTTCGGCTTGCTGAATGCAGGCGTTGAGTTCTCCTCGATCGGCGACGCCACCTGGCTCGTTCTCTTGGGCCTCATCGTGGGTAAGCCGGTAGGCATCCTGATCTTTGGCTGGTTCGCGGCAAGGCCGCTCGGACTGGGCATTCCGGAAGGAATGCGAGTGATCGACTTGGTCGTCATAGGCTTTGTCGCCGCAATCGGCTTTACCGTGTCGCTCTTTATTGCGGCGGTGGCCTTTGATGCGGGACCGGTTCAGGACGCCGCAAAGATGGGTGCACTCTTCTCGTTTGCCGCAGCGATCCTCTCGATCATCGCCGGCAAGTTGCTGCGAGTTGAGCGCAAAGACGCCTAACAATCTGCAAGCGGGGACAGCTCTTACAGCTTTCCCCGCTTCATTCTCTACGATTTTCTCTAATCTGTTTTAAGTTTCAGCGAAAAGCTGGCATACTTCCGCGTGAAGCCCTTGAGGCTGTCTTAAGAACCTTCGGATAGTTAAGAAGGCGGATATTCGGCTAGGGGCATGCCGGGGAGAGCAGATGCTCGAGTTTGTGAACGTGAGCAAGTCCTTTTGGACGGGCGAGCAGCGCAAGGTGATCCTTGATCGCGCGTCTTTTCGCGTGGAACTAGGAAACTCGCTTGGGATCCTTGCTCCAAACGGAACCGGCAAGACCACCGTCATCAACATGATGGCTGGTCTTGAGAAGCCTGACGAGGGTGTCATTCATCGGCGGTGTAAAATCTCTTTCCCTTTGGGGTTCATGGGCGGGGTGCTTACCAAGCATACCGCCATGGAGAACTGCCGGTACATCGCGCGTCTTTACGGTTTGGATCCGGACTATGTCGAGGCTTTCTGCCGCTGGATGTGTGGTATCGAAGAGTACTTTGACATGCCGGTCGGTACGTATTCATCGGGAATGCGAGCTAGGTTCACCTTTTCACTACTCCTCGCGCTTGATTTCGATATGTACCTTATCGACGAGGGCATGCCGCAAACCACCGATGTGAACTTCAATCGCAAAGCCGGGCAAATCCTTAAGGAACGCTTGGAGACGACGACCGTAATTGTTGTGTCTCACTCTCCAGAAGTTCTGGAAAAACTGGCACGATCTGCGGCTGTGTTAATAAATGGTCAGTTCGTGATGTTCGACACACTGGAAGAGGCGAGGCAGCTCTATGACTACCAAACCCAGAGCTAGCAAATTTCGGATCAAGCGGTCGGGCGCTTTGACACGACCCGGCTCCGAACAAGCTGATGCAGGCGCATCGAAGATCGACGAAGCCGACGCGCCAAAGGTCGTCCGCAGGCCGGTTAAGATGAAGATGTCAGACGACGACACGCAAGCAACGGCCGTGAGCGCCGAGCGGACCAAGGCCGCAAACCGACAAAGACAAGCATCAGCGGATCAGGCCAAAGCCGCTACGGATATCGAGAGCATTCGGCGCGAAGGACTAACCGGACGACAATTGCGCATGGCAAGGCGCGTTGCGCAAAAGAACGGCATTTCAGCGACCAGCGACTTTGAGGCCGTCAAACTTCTTCGCGAAAAAGGGATCGACCCGTTTCAAACAACAGGCGCACTGGAGCTGGTGATACCGAATACGGCCGACACACAGATTCTTCCTGACGAGAACGTGCAGTTGCCGCAGACCGTTCCTGCATCCAAGAACTTACCGCCCAAACCCATAGACCCCGCAGACGCCCGCGCGCGCGAAATTTCAGAAATTCAGCTGGATATTGCCCGACGCCGGCGGCGCAAGCTTTTCCTTCTATTCGCACGTCTCGGCGTGTTTGTTGGGCTACCTACGGCAATCCTAGGGTACTATTTCGCTTTTGTTGCGACCCCGCTTTACGGCACGAAATCCGCCTTTCTGATTCAACAGAATGACGGCGCGTCGGCTGCAGCTGGCGGGCTTGCCAGCATGTTTGGCTCGAACCAACTGGCCACAGTGCAGGATTCGATTGCTGTGCAGGGGTATCTCACCTCGCGGGAGGCGATGCTGCGCCTTGATACAGACCATGGCTTTAAGTCTCTTTTCCAAAATGAGGAACTCGACCCTATCACGCGTCTGGACCCAGACGCCACGAACGAAGACGCCTACAGCCTTTACAAGAAGCATGTGAAGATCGGCTATGATCCGACTGAAGGCATTGTAACCATGGAGGTTAAGGCCCCCAGCCCAGAAGCGAGTGAGGAATTTTCAAACGCTCTCATTGGCTATGCCGAAGGCCAAGTTTCGGATCTTTCTCTGCGGCTGAGAAACGATCAGATGCAAGGCGCGCGTGATGCCTTCGCCGAAGCGGAAGTGAAACGCCAGGACGCAGCTGAGAGGCTGGTTGGGCTCCAAACTGATTTGCAAACCGTCGATGCCACGGGAGTAATCGCTAGTTCTCAGGCGCGCATCGCCAACTTTGAAACACAGCTCGAAGAGAAACGGATCGAGTTACAGGCGCAACTCGCCAACACGCGCCCGAACCAATCTCGTGTAGATGGCCTCGAAGCTGATATTGAGCGCCTTGAAGAGAGCATCTCATCGCAGAAAGCGCGCCTTACCCAAGCTACAGACGGGGGCGAGTCACTAGCCTCAATTCAGGCTCAGATTCAGATCGCACAAGTTGACTTTCAGACCCGCGACTTGATGTTGCAACAGGCGTTGCAGGCACTGGAAACTGCTCGGATCAGCGCAGACCGCCAGGTTCGGTACGTCGCAATCTCAACTCCGCCGACGGCCCCCGATACGCCCACCTATCCTAGAGTGTTTGAAAACACACTGCTGGCGTTTTTGATTTTCTTAGGAATCTATCTTTTGGTCTCTTTGACCGTATCGATCCTCCGCGAACAGGTATCCAGCTAATGAAGACTGTCAAAGTTGGCCCGGTTGGTGTCTCAAACGACGCGCCACTTTCTGTAATAGCCGGGCCTTGTCAGTTAGAAAGCTTAGATCATGCGCAGATGATCGCCGGCGCAATGGCGGAGGCATGCAAAGCGGCGGGCGCTCAGTACATCTTCAAAGCGAGCTACGACAAAGCAAACCGCACGTCTCTAGGCGGCAAACGCGGCCTGGGTATCGACAAGGGGCTCAAGGTTCTAGAAGCCGTGCGCGGCATGGGGATGCCTGTGCTCACAGACATCCACGATCCTGAACAGGCGCGTTTGGCTGGTGAGGTTTGCGACATTATCCAGATCCCTGCCTTTCTGAGCCGCCAAACCGACTTGTTGATCGCGGCAGGGGAAACTGGAGCAGTGGTCAACATCAAGAAGGGTCAGTTCATGGCCCCGTGGGACATGCCCAACGCCGTGTCAAAGCTTGAAAGCACAGGAAATAAAAAGATCCTGCTGACGGAGCGAGGCGCGTCCTTTGGCTACAACGCCCTTGTCGCCGACATGCGTTCCCTGCCGATCATGGCCCAAACTGGGTACCCGGTCGTCATGGACGCAACCCATTCGGTACAGCAGCCTGGAGGTCAGGGAGGTTCGTCCGGCGGGGATCGCCGGTTCGCGCCTGTGATGGCGAGGGCCGCTGTTTCATTGGGCATCGCTGCGGTGTTCATAGAGACCCATGAAGATCCTGATACTGCGCCGTCTGACGGCCCAAACATGATCTATCTGCGAGACATGCCCAAGGTTGTCGATGTCCTGATGCAAATCGACCGCGTCGCGAAAACGGACCCGATCAGGCTTTGACCCCGCGCGCTGCTCGCGCGATGGTGCACTCCATGCGGTTCATAGTTCTCAGCCTAGTCTTGCTGGTCAGCCTCCCTGCCATTGCGCAGGAAGTTACGCCGACAGGCACCATTGCAGTGACCGACGATGGCAGCACTGATGTCGCCATCGCAGAGCGTTTGCGGCGCATCCTAGGCGAATTAGGCGGCTATGAAGACGTGAACGTATCGGTCTCCTCAGGTATCGTCACTTTCCAAGGAACAACGCTTTCGAGCGACGAAACTGCGCGTCTTTCGACCATTGCCGGACGCACTGAAGGTGTGGTGGCTATCGAGAACGAGGTGACTGAGACGGCAGACGTCGCCAAGCGGCTGGACCCCGTTCGCATTCGACTACAAGAACGCATAAGACAGTTCACCGCACTTACACCATTGCTGGCTGTCGCATTGGGTGCGTTCCTTGCTGTGGGCGCTCTGGGTTGGCTGATCGCGCGCAGTTCCGTTATCGCGCGTTTCGCACCCAATGAGTTCATCGCCGATATTTATCGCATGGTTGTACGGCTTGCCTTTGCGGTCGCAGGGCTGGTCCTGGCGCTTGATATATTGGGTGCCGCGGCCTTGCTTTCCACGATTTTGGGCGCGGCGGGGATTATCGGTCTGGCTGTTGGTTTTGCAGTTCGCGACACGGTCGAGAACTTCATCGCTTCAATCATGCTTTCGATCCGGCAACCCTTCCGACCCAATGATGCCGTTGAGATAAATGGCGATGAGGGCCTCGTAATCCGACTTACGTCTCGTGCAACCATTCTGCTCAGCTTTGACGGCAACCATATCCGGATTCCCAATGCCACTGTGTTCAAGAGCCGCATTCTGAATTACACCACTAACCCGGAGCGCCGTTTTGTATTTGAAATTGGCGTGGCCCCGGACGCGGATTTAGCAGCTATGCGCCACTTGGCGGAGGACACTGTGGCCGAGCTGCCATTTACGATAACACCGCCTGGTCCTTCAGTCTGGGTCGACAGGATCGGCGACGGGGCGGTATTCTTTAAGGTCACAGGCTGGATAGATCAACGCGACACCAACCTTGCAAAGGCGCGCGGAGAAGCTATCCGACGTGTTAAGGCGGCCATCGAAGCGAGCGGCGTCGAGGTTCCCGATACGACCTACCGGATAACGCTCAGCGGAGATATCCCAACTTCGCCGCCCTCCCAAACTGTTGTCCCCACTGCTCACGCGCAAAACGATGTCGAAGATGACGACATAACCGACCCTGTGCCTCAGGCTCTCGACAGAATTGTCAGCGCAGAGCTCACGGACGAGGACATTCCTAACCTGCTTCGCCAAGACGCCCCGAAGGAATAGTGAATTTTGTAAAATCTCGCGCTGTCAGGGCTTGAAACCTTGCCGCTTTGCCCGTACCTAGCGCGTCGCTGCTGGGGTGTAGCCAAGCGGTAAGGCAGCGGTTTTTGGTACCGTGTACCGTAGGTTCGAATCCTACCACCCCAGCCAAGCACTCTCCTCTTTTTGGTGGAGCACCAGGTCCTTCGAATTCATGCCGCCGTTTCCGCCGGTTAGTTTCGGCCCTTTTATACAGAGACAACGTGACTTCGCCAATTTGCCCGCAAATGGCGGAAAAGTCTCCGTTCGCGAGGTCGGCGGTACGAGTTTGCGTATTGTGAAGAGCTAGAGCGCGGCGAACTGGGCGCTCTGTTCTGACCAGACGGCCGGGAAGCGGTTCTTGATCAGGTAGTCGGTCGTGAGGCCGGAGGGATTCTCGCCGGATAAAATGGCCTCGATGATCTCCGGCGCAAGCGAAGCCAGGTTCGTAAGGTCTTGGATACGACGTTTGGAGACCCCCTCGTCGTCAGCGATCTCCGCGAAGGTTTTTCCCGCGATGATTTGGGAGAGGTATTGCCGCGCCTTGATGATGTTCTGCACTAACGTGCGGTCAATTTCCTGCGGCGGCTCGCCGAAAAAGATTTTTAACTCCACTCCTCGGCGTCGCATTTGGAACGGCACATCTATCGTGAGGGCGGCCGCATTCAAATCCTCGCTCCCTCAGACCAAAGCCTTCGAGACAGCTTCCGCGTCCAGACTTATCTTCAAAGATCCTCTCTGAAGGCCGACGCGTTCGATCAGGTTCAGCAGTTTAGGCTTGGTCCAGCGTTTTTGCAGTTTCTCTGAGACGCGTCGTAAGTGCCCGGCTTCCAGGCCAGTCGTCATCTCTACCGATGCGCCGGGCCTGCTCAGTCTTGCTGAAAGCGCATCCGCAAGCACCTGCTCGATCTGATCTGCCGGCAAGCGCCATGCGTCAGGGTGATGTCTGCTGCGATCCTTGATCAGTCTTCGCGAGATATAGTAGCGCAATCGCTTGCCGTTCTTTCGACTGTGGCTAGGGGTCAGGCGATCCCCTGTCTCGTCAAATAGCTTTCCGGCTAACGGTGATGCGTGTTTCGTATGTCTGGTCCCGCGCTTCACGGCGGCCCCATCCTTAAGCATCTCTTGCACTTTCTCCCACATCTCTCGATCAACGAGCGCGTCATGCTGGCCTTCGTGCACGTGTCCTTTGTGCCGGATGCGGCCCGCATTTGTCGGGTTACTCAACAAGTGCTGGATTTGACCTCGGTCGAGCGGTTTGCCGCCGGAAGTTCGACCACTTGGGCTTTGGCGTAGTTTCGATTTCAGGCCTTCTCGCTCAGCCTGCTCTTTCACCTCCCTGAGCGTACCGCGCTCCAGGTAGAGCTCGTAGAGGCGACGAACGGTCAGGGCTTCAGTCTCATTGATCTTAAGCGTCCGCCCATCCGGGTCGTATCCAAGAGGCACATTGCCTCCCATCCACATCCCCTTGCGCTTCGAGGCCGCGATCTTGTCGCGGATACGCTCTGCCGTCACTTCTCGCTCGAACTGTGCAAACGACAGCAACATGTTGAGCGTCAGCCGTCCCATGCTGGTTGCGGTGTTGAACGACTGCGTCACGGAGACGAATGAGGTCTCTGCAGCGTCCAATCGATCAACGAGCTTGGCGAAGTCGGCCAGTGATCGCGTCAAACGGTCGATCTTGTAGACGACGATCTGATCGACTTGTTTTGCATCTACAGCTTCCATCAAGCGCTGCAGTGCAGGCCTTTCAAGATGCCCACCGGAGATACCACCGTCGTCATAGCGATCCGGGAGCAGCTCCCACCCTTCGTGCCGCTGGCTGGCAATATACGCTTCGCAAGCCTCTCGCTGGGCATCGAGCGAATTGAAGTCCTGCTCCAACCCATCCTCGGAACTCTTACGCGTATAGATCGCACAACGGACCCGGCGCATCACTGCACTCCAAAGAAGCGCGGCCCCGACCACCGGGCGCCAGTGATGTGCCGCGCAATAGCTGAAAGAGATCGCCAGCTCTTACCGTCCATGACATAGCCTCCATCGACAACCTCCACTTGATAAGTCCGCCCGTTCCACTCGCGGACTAATCTAGAACCGGGCTTTGCACTTGGTGTTGATTGCGCTCCCGCGGCCGCTTTCTTCAAACGCTGTTCGGTCGTTCGCGAGAGGCCGCCCAGCGCCCTGGCTTGGGTCTCATATATCAGTTCTATTCGCATGTAGTGCTGTGATAATTACTTCGGTTGTGTCCGGAGAAACATCTCTCGCCATAGGTTCAAGCAGCAGTCTCGGTCTTGCGTGTCGTTCACTGCATGGAGCTTT